>JAOPZU010000288.1 GCA_025963955.1 Solirubrobacterales bacterium | reverse complement strand
GGGCGGCGCGCGACCGGCGTCCCGTTCGGCCAGCGCCCGACCTGCCGGGCGGCGAGCAGCATCCCGAGGGCCGGGTCGCCGCCCGACCACCGCCGCAGCTGGCGCTCCCACATCCCGACGTCCTGCGCGAGCTTCCGTACGACCATGAAGGTGGCGTTGCGGTCCAGGGGCGCCGGCCCACCGGGGACGTCGCCGTCCTCGTCCGGATAGCCGAGGATGAACTCCCCGGGAGCGATGGGCCGCCAGCGGTCGACGGGCGGCGTCCGGCGGTTCCGCCGGTGCGGCGTCCCCTGGCCGTCGTACGGTCCGGCGACCGGATCGTCGACGGCCGGCTGGGCCAGGCCGTCGGCGAAGCCGAAGTGCTCACGGCCGCCCGGGAGCAGCGCGGCGCGCTCGGTGGCGAGCACGCTGACCCCGGCGGGGACCGGAACCGCCGCGAGGGCGCGGTCCAGGGCGTCCGCGCCGGTCCCGTCGGCGTAGACGGTGAGCAGGACGTGCGCCCGCTGGTCGTCGAGCCCCGGGTCCCAATGCGCGGGCGCGTCCGCGCCACGGTCGCCGAGCCGCTCCGCCCGCGCCGCCATCCCGGCCCGGAAGGCGGACGGCAGCTGCGCCAGCACCGCCTCCGGCACGCTGAGCGCGCGCAGTCCGGAATGGGACAGCGCGACGTTCAGCGTCCGCTCCGGGCGGGTCGTCCACGGAGTGGCGCTCGTGACCTGCGGGGCGAGGGCGGCGAGCCAGGCCCGCCCGGCGACGGCGTCGTCCACGCGGCAGAACCGGTACGCCGCGCGGGAGTGCCCGTACCCGCACAGGACGTTCCCCTGGAGGTCGGCCAGGTCGATGGGCATGCTCACGCGTCACCGAACTGCTCGAGGAACCGCGCGCGCAGCGTCGCCGGATCCGCGTCGGCGACCGCGCCGGCGAAGGCGCCGAGACGCTCGCGCGTGCGCAGCGCGCTCCGGACCTCAGGGAGGGTGCGGCCGGCGTAGGGCATGATCGTCCAGCGGTCCTTCAGGCGGTGGGCGCGCGCCCAGGCGGCAAACGAAGGCCCGTCCGCCGGATCCGGACAGCCCTCGCACGCGCGCAGCAGCTCTCCGCAGTGGATCGCCAGCGCGGCGAGCACCGCGTCGAGCGGGCCGTCGGCGTCGAGCGACACCATGAGCAGCGGGCCAACGCCAGGCATCGGTTCGCCCTGCGGGCCGCGGAGCGCGTCGACGACGGCGATGCGCCCCAAGTGGAGGCCCGGGATGCCGGCCAGCGGGCTGGCGGGCCCGGACGGCAGTGCGTCCAGCGCCGCCTGGAGGCCCTCGCGTGCGTCGGGCCGTACCGGGGCGACGAGGGTCAGCGCGACGTGCCTCACAGGTCGTTCCCGTGCTTGACGAGGAAGCGCGACCAGCGGGTGGCGAACGCCGCGTCGTTCCCGGCGCGTGCCGCGCGCCGCAGCTCCTCCAGCGCCTCCTCGACGGCCAGGCCAGAGAGGATCATCTTCACCGATGCGTCCGGGTAGGCGCAGTAGAAGTGGGGCTCCGGCTCGGCGCCGCCGAGGACGAAGCGCCGCAGCGGCCCCCGGCGCCGCGGCCCCGGGAACCCGAAGGCCCCCTGGTACAGCAGGCGCATGCGCGACGGGATGAGGATCGCGAACGCGTCGATGTAGGCGTTCGCGTCGCCGTTGAAGTTCGTCTGGAAGACGATGTACGGCCGGGGGAGCCGGCGCCCGCCCCGTGGCGGCATCCGCGTCAGCAGGCCCCAGTGGGCGAAGTGGATGAAGCGCAAGCGGTCCAGTGGGCGCTTCGTGATGGTGCGCACGGGCCAGACATGCTCCGCCGGGGGCCACGAGAGACGCAGCCATACGGCCCACAGCCTGCGCACCGGGGTGATGAGCATGAGCGGCTGTGCCCGCGTCGGGCCGTTCCCCATGGGGGCGATCGTACGCACGGGCGGGCCGATGCGCCAGATCCCGGCGTGGGCGGCCACGGTGAACATCGTTCATCGCGACGTCACGCCTCCCGGACATGACCCCACGCTCACCCGGCCTCGCCGCCCGCGACCGCGAGATCGTCACGCTGATGGCGGTCGGCGCCTCCGACCGGGCCATCGCGCGGTCCCTCGACCTGGCTCCCGACGCGCTGCCGGCCGTCCTCGACGCGCTGTTCCGGAAGCTCGGGCTGCAGGACGAGCCCGCCCACACGCGGCGGGTCCGCGCGATCCTGTCGTGGATGGAGGCGCGCGAGGTCTCCCGCGCCGGCGGTCCGGCGGAGGCCCTTTGATGCCCGCGCGCACCGAATCGGCGAGCGCGACACCGCAGCCCGGGGAGGGCGGGCCCGTGGACACCCGCCGCGCCTGGAAGGTCCTCGCCCTGACGTCGGTGGCGGTGCTGCTCGCCTTCCTCGACGTCACGATCGTCAACACGGCCTTCCCGGCGATCTGCGCGACCTTTCCCGGCACGTCGATCGACGACCTCAGCTGGGTGCTCAACGCCTACAACGTCGTCTTCGCGGCGCTGCTGATCCCGGCCGGGCGCCTGGCCGACCGCGCCGGACGCCGCCGCGTCTTCTTCGGCGGGCTCGGCGTCTTCGTCGTCGGATCGCTGCTCTGCGGCCTGGCGCCCACGGCCGAGCTGCTCATCGCCGCGCGCGTGCTCCAAGCCGCCGGCGCCGCCGCGCTGATCCCCGCGTCCCTCGGCCTCGCGCTGCCCGAGTTCCCGCCCGAGCGCCGCGCCGTCG
>JAOPZU010000280.1 GCA_025963955.1 Solirubrobacterales bacterium | reverse complement strand
CGGGGCACGCGGCGGCGCAGTCCGTCTGAGCCGGCCCTCCTCCCCGCCCGCGGGGAACTGACGAGGCACCAGAAGCCGACGCGTCGGCGAGCGCACGTCGAACGCCGGCTCCTGCGGGTCGGGATGAATCCGGTGCAACGTCTGGCCCCCGGCCGGGGGGCCCGACCGTCGAGGGCGCCTTGGACCGCCGGTCGGAACGCGGGAGCGGCTGCGGAACCTATCTTCCGCCGCGCTCGTCCAACTGCGACTGCTCGTCGCGCGGCGGATTCCCGCCTGCTCGGCCCGGTCGCCTGCCCGAAAGCTCGCCTTGCCCCCTCCCCTGTTCG
Source organism: Solirubrobacterales bacterium (assembly GCA_025963955.1). GTDB lineage: Bacteria > Actinomycetota > Thermoleophilia > Solirubrobacterales > Solirubrobacteraceae > Paraconexibacter. The sequence goes on along the minus strand of JAOPZU010000280.1, from coordinate 3,756 downwards.
TGCGGCACCGCCTCCCGGCGCTGGCCGCCACCGTCATCGCCCTCGGGCTCTCCGCGGCCGCGGGTGCCGACGCCGCCCCCACGCTCGACCTCGATCACCTCTCCGGCGCCCAGGCCGAGAAGCTCCTCCAGGACGGGTCGCTCACGTCCGTCGAGCTGACCCAGGCGTACCTGGACCGCATCGCGGCGCTGAACAAGAGCGCCCCGGCCCTCAACGCCGTCACCCAGTTGAACGCCGACGCCCTCCAGCAGGCCGCCGACGCCGACGCGCTGCGCAAGAAGGGCGTGGACCTCGGCCCGGCGATGGGCCTGCCGATCGTCCTGAAGGACATCGTCGACGCCAAGGGGCAGTACACCTCCGCCGGCAACTACAGCCTCCGGGACTCCTACCCGGCAAAGGACTCGGGCGTGACCGCCTACCTGCGCCAGCGGGGCGTGATCATCCTCGGCAAGGTCGGCCTCTCGGAGTTCGCGAACTACTTCGGCGGCCAGCCGTCGGGCTTCTCCAACCTCACGGGCCAGGTCCTCAACGCCAACGACGCCGACGCGACCCCGAGCGGGTCCTCCTCCGGCACGGGCGCCGCGATCCAGGCCTCCCTCTCCTCGCTGGGCATCGGCACCGAGACCAGCGGCTCGATCATCAGCCCCTCGCAGGCCGAGGGCATCGTCGGGCTGCGCCCGACCGTCGGCCTCGTCCCCGGCTACGGCATCGCGCCGATCATCGCCTCGCAGGACACGGCCGGCCCGATGGAGCGCACCGTCACGGACGCGGCGATGACGCTGCAGTCGATCACCGGCACCGACCCGGCCATCGAGGCCGAGGCGGCGCAGGAGTACAAGGACGTCTTCGGTGAGGACTACATCGCCAAGGGCATCCTCCCGGCCCGCCCCGCCTCGATCCCGGACTACATGTCCGCGCTCAGGACGGACTTCGTGAGCGGGAAGCGCATCGGCTACACCGGCACCGCTCCGGCGGACTGCGCGGCCGTCACGCCGACGCCCATCACGACCACCACCACGGCCTTCAACATCGCGTTCTGCGCGCTGAAGGCGGCGGGCGCGACGATGGTCCCGGTCACGAACACGACCACCATCACCTACCCCGGCATCACCGGCGTCGAGGCCCACGTCACCATCGACGGCTACTACAAGCACCTGGGCCCGGACGCGCCGGTCAAGTCGATGGCCGACGAGACCGCCGACAACGCGGCGAACCCGCTGCTGGCGCTGAAGTTCAACAACGCGACGCACTGGAACGTCTTCCAGTCCGACGACTCGGTGGTCCCGCTCGCGGCCAACCGCGCGAGCCTGTCCACGGCGAAGATCGCCATCCACACGGCGTTCGACAACGTCTTCAACCGCGGGAACACGGACCCGACCGACGACGTCATCGGCGTCATCGGATCCCTGTCCAACGCGCCGCAGGCCGGCTACCCGCAGATCACCGTCCCGATGGGCTACTCCCCCACCCAGCGACGGGCCAACAACATCAACACGTACGGCCCGGCCTACAGCGAGCGTGACCTCATCGGCATCGCCTACGTGATGGAGCAGGCGACCAAGCTGCGCCAGACGGCGGAGGAGCTCAACCCCAGCATGTACCGCTGCGCGAAGCTGCCGGTCCCGGCGCCGTACGCCGCCCGCGGTGCGTGCAACCCGGACTACAAGACCACCTCGGACGCGGCGGGCTCCACGCTCACCCCGGACCTCGGCTTCAAGCTCGAGACGGCGACCGTCGCCGGTCTGCAGTCCCGCATGGCCGCCGGCACCCTGACCTCGGTCGCGCTGACCAGGGCCTACCTCAACCGCATCGCGCTGACCAACGCCCAGGGCCCCGGCCTGCAGGCGGTCCGCGCGCTGAACGCGGACGCGCTCGCGGCTGCCAAGGCGGCGGACGAGGCCCGCGACGCGGGCCGCAGCGGCTCGATGCTGGGCATCCCGGTGCTGCTCGACGACTCCTACGACGTCGCCGGCATGACGACGACGGCGGGCTCGATCGCGCTGCAGAAGAACAAGCCCGACAGCGACTCGGCGCTCGTCGCCAAGCTGAAGAAGGCCGGAGCGGTCATCCTCGGCAAGACGAACGTCACCGAGTTCAACAACGTGTTCGACACGAACATCACGGCGGGCTACTCCTCCCTCGGCGGGCAGGTCCTGACCTCCTACGACACGGACATCGCCCCGGGCGGCTCATCGGCCGGGTCCGCCTCGGCGCTGTCCTCCGGGCTGGCCGCGGTGACCATCGGCCTGCAGAGCTCGCAGAGCGGCATCACCACGGCCGGGGCCACGGACGGCACGCTGGCGACCGCCAGTGCGGTGCTGCCGGCGAGCGTGATGGGCGTCGCCGCCCTGAAGCCGACCGTGGGCCGCACGAGCCGCGTCGGGGTCCTCGGGGCGGCGAAGTCCCAGGACTCGCCGACGCCGATGGCGCTGAGCATCTCCGGACTGGCCGACGCGATGAACGCAGTGGCCGGGATCGACCCCTCCGACACGGAGACGGTCGCGACGGGAGCGACTCCGGCGAACTACGCCGCCGGGCTCGGCACCTCGCTGGCGGGCCGCACGATCAACGTGCTGCCGACGACCACGGCGGCGGACACGTTCACCGTGCCGAGCACCCCTGGGTACGACGACGCCATCACCGCGTTGACGGCGGCCGGGGCCACGGCGAGCACGAGGACGATCTCGAGCCTGGCGGCCGACCAGCCCGCGACGCCCGCGTCCGTCCTGCCCCGCGAGTTCCGGCGTGACCTGAACGCCTACCTCGCAAGCGGGCACTCCGGCGCGGCCGGCAGCCTCGCCGACGTCGTCGCCTCCCTGACGGAGAACCCGACCGAGGGGCTGAAGTACGCGACCGTCGGCACGGGTGCCGGCGCCGGGGCCTGTGCCACGACCGGCCCGATCCCCGGCGCCCTGTGCGCTGCCCTGGGGGCCGCGAACATCGGGCCGAGCGGCGTGGCCGGCGATCTCACCGCGTACAGCTCCGACCTGTCGACCGGCCGGACGAGCTACCAGGCGTACCTGAGCACGCAGCTGGCGGGCGGCGACGCCCTGCTCGTGCCGGCCGGCAGCCCGCTGGTGGGCTACGCCGACCGGGCGGGCTACCCCGTGCTGGAGATGCAGTCGGGCTACCGCTTCACCGGCTCGGCCGCGGCGGGCTACCAGGCGACGCACGACCCGTACGGCGTGGCCCTCATCGGGGCGGCGGACTCAGAGGCGACGCTGCTGAAGGACGCCTACGCCATCGAGCAGAAGCTGAACACGCAGACGAGCCAGAGCATCCCGCTCAGCACGCCGGCCGAGAAGATCGCGCCCGGCACGACCGCGGGCCAGTACGTGTACTCCGACGCGCACTCCACGCCGAGCGAGAACAACCCGGCGATGTTCCGCTGCATCGCGGGCAGCGTGTACTACGCCCCGTACAAGTGCCACCCGGGCGAGATCGGCTACGTCTCGCCGGTGAAGGCACCCACGGCGGTCCCGCCGGCGGGCACCCCGACGACGACGACGACCCCGGGCACGGCGCCGGTGGTCACCCCGGCACCGCCCGCAAACGCCGCTGCGACGGCGCTCGACAAGAAGCAGCTCATCGCGCTGAAGCAGGCGCTGAAGACGAAGCTGTCGCTGCGGTCGGGCGTGCTCACGGTCCGGGACCGTTTCCTGGATGCGGGCAGGGTGACGTACACCCTGCGCGTGGCGGTAACGAGGAAAGGGACGAGGAAGACGCTCCCCGTGAGGCTGGTCAAGGCCTCCGCGA
>JAOPZU010000136.1 GCA_025963955.1 Solirubrobacterales bacterium | reverse complement strand
CTCCCACCCGCCCGGGCGGGTGGGAGAAGGCGGACGGACCGCGCGGCTGCGGCCGCGCCACGCCTCAGGCCGGCGTGCCCTCGTGCGCCAGCGCCTCGCTGCGGGCGCTCTGCGAGCGCCCGAGCGCCGCGACCTCGGCGTCCATCTGGGGCAGCAGCACCGGGACGGCCCGGCGCACGTCGCGCTCGGCCAGCGGCGTCTGCACGAACGGGCGGACCCAGCGCAGTGCGCCAACCCAGCCCGGGACGTTGATGCGGTTCCGGCGCTTCTCGATGCCGGCGACGAAGCGCTTGCCGCAGGCCTCGACGGTCGTCGTCTTCCCGAAGGGCCCCGGCAGCACCTTGAGCATCTTGGAGAACGACGGCAGGTCCGCCTTGGCGTCCTGGACCAGCGGCGTGTCGATCCACGCCATGTGCGCGGAGCCGACGTCGACGCCGTGGTGGGCGACCTCGAGCCGCAGCGTGTTGGCGAAGTACTCGGCGCCCGCCTTGGACGCGTGGTAGGCGGCGAGGCCGGGCGAGGCCGTATAGGCCGCGAGCGAGGAGACGACCAGGACGTACCCGCGACGCTCGATGATCGACGGCAGCGCGGCCCGGACGGTGTGGAAGACGCCGACGACGTTCACGTCCAGCACGCGCCGGAAGGTCGCCGGGTCGACCTGCAGGACCGAGCCGTAGGAGGCGATCCCGGCGTTGGCCACGACGACGTCGATGCCGCCGAAGCGCTCGACGCCCTGAGCGACGGCGGCCTCCATCGACGCCAGGTCGCAGACGTCGGCGAGGACGCCGATCGCGCCCTCCTCCCCGCCGAGCTCGGCCACGAGCGCCTCCAGCGGCGCGGCGTCGAGGTCGGTGAGGACGAGCTTCGCGCCCTCCCGCCGCAGCCGCCGCGCGACCTCCGCCCCGATGCCGCGCGCGCCGCCGGTGATGAGGACGACCTTGCCGTTCATGGTGCTCATGTACGGCAGCGTACCTTCAATGTCGCCCGGTGTCGCGGCCGCCGTTCCCAGCCGCCGCGATTCGGCCGCTCCCGCCCGGGGCACATGACCGCCCATGTCCACGCTCTCCCCCGACCGCGCCGACGTCGCGGCCGCGCTGCACGCCGCCACCAAGCACCTGCTCGACGAGGAGCTGCTGCCGAACGTCGCGAGGTGGGACCGGGACGACGTCCTGCCGGAGGAGGTCCTGCAGCGGATCGTCGAGCTGGGCATCACGGGCGCGCTCGTCCCGGCCGAGCACGGCGGACAGGGACTCGGGGTTGCCGACCTCGTGCACGTCTGGCGGACGCTCAGCCAGGGCTGGATCTCGATCACGGGCGCCGTCAACCCGACGGGTCTGGCGACCACGCTCCTCGTGCGCCACGGCAGCGCGGAGCAGCAGGCCCGCTGGCTGCCGCGGATCGCGAGCGGGGAGCTGCTGGCCTCGTTCTCCATCACCGAGCCACAGGCCGGCAGCGACCTGCACAAGCTCGAGACGAGCGCCCGCCCGCACCCGGACGGCGGCCTGGTCCTCGACGGCGCCAAGCGCTGGGTCGCGGGCGGCCGCTCCAGCGGCGTCGTCTTCCTGATGGCCATGGTCGAGGGGTCGGAGAAGCCGTCGTGCGTGATCCTCCCGGCGGACGGCCGCGGCACCCGCTCCTGGCGGGTGGAGGACCTGGACAAGATGGGCTACCGCGGCGTGGAGTCCGCCGCCTACGTCTTCGAGGCCCACCACGAGCCCGGCGCCGAGGTCCTGGGTGGGGACACGGACGGCCTCGGGCGGGGGCCGCGGCAGATGCTCGACGCGCTCGACGTCGGCCGGGTGAACGTCGCCTGCCGGGCCCTCGGCATCATAGACCGCTGCCTGGCCTGCGCGGTCGCGGAGTCGACGACCCGCGAGATCGCGGGCGGTCTCCTGGGCGACCACACCCATGCGCATCTCCGCCTCGGCGAGATCGTGTCGCGGCTGATGGCGGTCGAGGCACTCGTGCTGCGCGCGGCGGACGCGGTCGACGAGCAGCGGGAGGACGCCGGGCCCCTGGCGACCGCTGCCAAAGTGGTGGCGTCCGATACCGCGGTGTGGGCCGTCGACCGCGCCGCGCGCCTGGCCGCGAGCCGCTCCTATGGCGCGGACGACGAGCTCGCCCGCCTGCGCCGGGACGCCCCGCAGACGCAGATCGGTGAGGGCGCGAACGACGCGCTGCTGCTGGCGCTCGCGAAGGGGCTGCTGGGGTAGCCTGCGCGACATGCGCGTCCCGATCAGGGTCACCGTGGCCGCCGTCCTCCTCGGCCCGGCCCTTCTGGCGTCCGGTTGCGGCGGGAACGACACCTCCACCGCTCGCCAGGATGCCGGCCTCGCCATCACGGCGCCGCGTTCGGCCGCGCCGTCGACCGGAGCCGCCGACGTGCAGGCCGGCACGCGTGCCGTGCTGGACGACGCAGAGGCCGACCAGGCCCACGCCCTGCCGGCGGGGGTCAAGCTGACGAAGAAGGCGCCCGCGCCCGGGGCCGCGAAGGCCGCCGCCGCGCGGACCACGGCGAGCAGCGGCGCCCCGGAGCACGACGTCTCCCCGGGCGCGCCGACGGACGCCGAGATCGCCGCCGACCTGAAGCAGATGGAGAAGGTCCAGAAGCAGCAGGCGAAGAACGGGGGCACGGCGCACGGCATCACCCTGAACCCCGACGGGACCGCGACCCCCGCTCCCGGCGTCCCGGCCGTGGTGGCCCGGGTCATCGCCGGCGCGAACGCCATCGCGAAGTTCCCCTACGTCTACGGGGGCGGGCACGGGTCGTTCGTCGACACCGCCTACGACTGCTCCGGCTCGCTCAGCTACGCGCTGGCGGCGGGCGGGCTACTCACCGCGCCCAAGACCTCCGGCGACCTCGCGCGGACGGGCGCGAAGGGGCCCGGCAAGTGGATCACGATCTACGCCAACGCCGGCCACACCTTCATGTACGTCGACGGGCTGCGCTACGACACGAGCGGCCGTAGCGGCCCGCGCGGCTCGCGCTGGAATACCGCCCCGCGCTCCCTGAAGGGCTTCACGGTCACGCACCCGCCGGGGTTGTAGTCCGCCCCGCGGGCGTGCTGCCTCGAGTCGCTCCAGGGCACTCGAGGCCGCACGCCGACCACCGCCACCGGCTAGATCTGTGGACCCCCGGGCGACGGCTCGGGCGCCGGGGTCGGCGGCACCGGGTCGGTGGTCGGCAGCGGGCCGGGCTCCGGGGTGGGCGCGGGCGGCACCGGGTCCGAGGGGGCCGGCGCGATGTCGGGGGACGGCGGCTGCGGGGCCTGCGGGACCTCCAGGACAGGGCTCTGAGTGCTCATGGAGTCGTGCGTACCCAGGCGGGACGACGGTGACGCAGGCGTTTCGC
>JAOPZU010000260.1 GCA_025963955.1 Solirubrobacterales bacterium | reverse complement strand
ACCTCGGGCAGGAGCGCGGCGACGACGGGCGCCTGGGCCGCGCGCACGTCGCGGCTGTAGGCGAACCCCGTCGCGATCAGCGACTGTCCGAGCTCGGTCACCGACGAGCCGGCGATCGGGGCCCCGTTCGCGGTCGCCGGCGCCCCGGCCGCGACGGGCGAGGCGAAGAGCTCGTCCCGCAGCGGGTCGTAGACCACGCCGGCCAGTCCCTCGCACGCGACGCTCACGCACCACGCCGAGAGGCCGTAGAGGTAGTTGATCGTCCCGTCCAGCGGATCGACGATCCAGCGGCGGCCGCTGGTGCCGGGCGTGTCGTCGCCCTCCTCCCCCATGACGGCGTCGTCAGGGCGCTCGTCCTCGAGGACCGTGCGGATCGCCCGCTCCGCGGCGAGGTCGGCCTCGGAGACCAGGTCGGTCGAGGTCGACTTGGAGGAGACCTTGCCGATGGCGTCGGCCCCGCCGGCGAATCGCTCCAGCAGGATCGCGCCGGCGGCCCGCGCGGCGCGCTCGGCCGTCCCCAGGAGCGCCGCGGCGTCCTCCGGGACGGGGTGGATCGGGATCTCGGGGCGGCGCATCAGGACCCCACCGCCAGCGCCGGCCGCCGGGCCGCCCAGGGCCGCGCGGTCTCCAGCTGCGTGCTGAGCGCGAGCAGCGTCCCCTCCTCCGACGGCCGCGCGACCACCTGGATGCCGAGCGGCAGCCCGTCCTCGTCCAGGCCCCACGGCACGATCGCCGCCGGCTGGCCGGTGGCGTTGAAGACGGCCTGGAAGGGGACGCGGCCGATGACGGCGTTCAGCGTCGCCAGTCCACCGCGCTGCTGGTAGGCGCCGATCCGGGACGGACCCGTCGCGGCGCCCGGGGTGATGACGAGGTCGACGTCCTCGAAGATCGACAGCACGCGGGCGCTGAAGGCCGGCTCGGCCGCCCGCACCGCCGCGAGGCGCCGGTCGGAGATCATCCGGCCCAGGCGCGCCATGGTGCGCGTGCGCGCCTCCAGCCGCTCCGGGTGCGGCATGCTCGCCACGTCGTCGGCGATGCCGCGCAGGTAGCGCGGCATGAAGTGCAGCGCGCCGCCGCCGGCCGGGTAGTCCGGATCCTGCTGGATCACGTCGTGGCCCAGGCCGCGCAGCACCGACGCGGCGTCCTCGAGCGCCGCCCGCTGCGCGCGACCGACCCGTGCCAGCAGGCCGGGCGGGATCTTCGTGCTGATCGCGATGCGCAGGCGGCCCGGGTCCCGCCCGGCCGCGGCCACAAAGCCGCCGTCCGGGGTCGGCAGCCCCGATCCGTCGCTCGTGGCGTCGAGGAACAGCGCCGCGTCCTCCACCGTGCGGGCGAGCGGGCCGTTGACGCTGAGCCCGTTCCAGGCGTCGTCGTGCGGGGCGATGGGCACGCGATCGCGCTGGGGCTTCAGGCCGTAGAGCCCGCACCAGATCGCGGGAATGCGGATCGAGCCGCCGCCGTCCGACCCCAGCCCGATCGCCGCCAGCCCCGCGGCGACCGCCGCGGCCGTCCCACCGCTGCTGCCGCCGGGCGTGCGGGTCGTGTCCCACGGATTGCGCGTGGCGCCGTAGCTCAGCGTCTCGGTGAAGGGCCAGATCGTCATCTCCGGCACGTTCGTCTTGCCGATGAGCACGGCGCCCGCCTCGCGCAGCCGGGTCACGACGAGCCCGTCGGCGCTCTTCGCGGGGCCGTGGGCGCTCGTCCCCCACGCGGTGACGTGTCCCGCGACGTCGACGTCGTCCTTGATCGCGACGGGCACCCCGAGCAGCGGCAGCCGCTCCCCGGCGTCCAGGCGCTCCTGCGCCGCGGCCGCCTCGGCGCGGGCGCTCTCACGCAGCACCACCCGGAAGGCGTTCAGCTGCGGGTCGAGCCGGTCGATCCGGTCGAGGTACAGCTCGAGCAGCTCCGGAGCGGTGATGGCCCCCGCGGCGAGCATCCGGGCCTGCTCGGCCGCGCCGGCGAAGGCGATCTCGGTGGCGTCCATGCCCGCACCCTAGCCACCACCCTGCCGGGCGAGCCGCCGCACGGGACGGCGCCCGCCGGGTACCTTCCGGTGGCCTTGGCCACTCCCGTCGACCCGATCGCTGTGCTCGCCCGCCTCGCCGCCGTCGAGGACCGCGGGCCGTGCTCGGACGGGGAGCGCCTGGCGGCCCGTGAGGCCGCGAAGGAGCTGCGGGCGATCGGCCGGCGGGGCGTCCGGACCCGGACGGTCTGGGTGCGGCCCGGCGGTCCGTGGGTCGCCGCCGCCCTCGCGGTCGCGGGGGTCGTGGCGAGCGTCCTGTCCGTCGACCACCCCGTCGCGGGGCTCGCCGTCGCGCTGAGCGCCCTCGTCCTGCTGCTGGACGACCGCTTCGGCCGCGCCCCGCTGCTGCGCCGCTTCACCTACGCGCGCGCCACCCAGAACGTCGTCTCCGGGCCCTGGTCGGACGACGCCCCCGTCCGGCTCATCGTGACCGCCTCGCTGGACACCCCGGCGGCCGCGATCCTCGACGGGGACGGGTGGACCGCGCGCCGGGTGGCCCGGCTGCGCCGCCGCC
>JAOPZU010000259.1 GCA_025963955.1 Solirubrobacterales bacterium | reverse complement strand
AGGCGCTCGCCCGTCGCGGGCCCGACCCCGGGGATCTGGTCGACCTCCAGGGCGTGCAGGAACGCGAGCACGCCGTCCGGCTCGACCACGAGCAGGCCGTCCGGCTTCGCCCGGCCGCTGGCGATCTTCGCCACGACCTTCACGGGCGCGGCGCCGATGCTGATCGGCAGACCCGCCTGGTCGCGGACCGCGCGTCGCAGGCCGGCGGCCAGCTCGCGTACCCGCGGGGTGCTCGCCGCGGCCGGCCCCACGTCGATGTAGCCCTCGTCGATCGAGGCCCGCTCGACCCGCGGCGTCAGTCGTTCCAGGATCGTGAAGACCTGTCCGCTGGCCTCCACGTAGGCGTCGAAGCGGGGCGGCACCACGATCGCGTCCGGGCACAGCCGCCGGGCCCGCGTCCCGCCCATCGCGGAGCGCACGCCGCACGCCCGCGCCTCGTAGCTCGCCGCCAGGACCACGCCGCCTCCGACGATCACCGGACGGCCCCGGAGCCGCGGGTCGTCCCGTTGCTCGACCGACGCGAAGAACGCGTCGAGGTCGGCGTGGAGGATCGCGGTCGGCCACGGCGTCACGAACAGATGTTTGCATCGGGCGCGGACGACGGAATGGCCGGCGCCTCAGCTCAACGCGAGCCACACGTAGTAACCGGTGACGACCGTGAACATCACCGCGTCCAGGCGGTCCAGCGCGCCGCCGTGCGGGCCGAAGAGCGTGCCGGTGTCCTTTGTCCCCGCGTCCCGCTTCAGGTAGGACTCGAAAAGGTCGCCGATCGGCGCCATGATCGCCACCGCGGCGCCGAGGATCAGCGCGTCCGTCCCGGACATCCAGTCCTGGTAGAGCCCGGCGCACCAGACGGCGATGATCGCCACCACGAAGCCGCAGCCAAGGCCCTCGAGCGTCTTGTTCGGCGACACGTGCGGCGCGAGCTTCGTCCGCCCGATCGCCCGGCCGCCCAGGTAGGCGCCCGTGTCCCCGAGGAAGGTGCCGACGAGGATGTCGATGAGGATCGCCTCGCCGTGCGGCAGGCGCCGCAGCAGGACCGCGTGCGCCAGCGCGACGCCGATCCACGCGATGCCGAGCATCGTCACCGAGATCCCGGGCGCGCCGCCCTTGGGCTGCAGCAGGATGAGCAGGAAGACGACCGGGAACGACGCCACCATCGCCATGAGCACGTTGCCCTGGTCCCCGAGCTGCGCAGCCACGATCAGTCCGAGCAGCCCGAGCAGGCCGCCCAGCCGCGAGGGGTGCGCGGTGGAGAACATCAGGAAGAGCTCGTGGAGCATGATCGCTCCGAGGACGAGCATGCCCGCGGCGAAGACGCCGCCGCCCAGCAGGACGAGCGTCAGCGCGACCGCGACCGCCGGCAGCGCCACGATGATGCGCGCGCGCAGGTCCGAGCGCGTCTCGGCGTCGAGGACCTCGTCCACCGCTACCGCCCCCCGAACCGGCGCTGGCGGGTGTCGTACTCGGCCAGGCAGCGCTCGAAGGCGGCCGTGTCGAAGTCCGGCCACAGCTCGGGCGCGAAGACGAGCTCGGAGTAGGCCGACTGCCACAGCAGGTAGTTGGAGAGCCGCTGCTCCCCCGAGGTCCGGATCAGGAGGTCGGGCGCATGCATGTCCGGCGCGTAGAGCCCCTTCGCGAACTCCTCCTCGCCACCCCCGGCGTAGCGCTCGGCGGCGTGCAGGATCTCCTCGCGCCCGCCGTAGTCGAACGCGACGAACAGGGTGATGCGGGTGTTCTGCGCGGTCGTCGCCTCGGCCCACTCCATCTGCTCCAGCAGCGCGGCGCCCACGCGGTCGCGGCGGCCGATGAAGCGCATGCGCACGCCCTCGGCGTCGAGCTCGGGCGTCTCCACCGTCAGGCGCTGGGAGAACATCCGCATCAGCCCGGTGACCTCCTCGGCGCTGCGCGACCAGTTCTCGGTGGAGAAGGAGTAGACCGTCAGCTCCTGGACGCCCAGGCGCACCGCGTCGCGCAGGCGGCCCTTGACGGCGTCCGCCCCGGCCTGGTGGCCCTCGACGGTCGGCAGCCCGCGGGCCTGCGCCCAGCGGCCGTTGCCGTCGGTGATGATCGCGACGTACTTCGCCCGCTCCGCGGCGTCCGTAGCGGACACCTCAGACCTCGAGGATCTCGGCTTCCTTGACCTTCAGGGCGCCGTCCAGCTCCGCGATGCGCTGGTCGGTGAGCTTCTGCAGCTCGCCCTCGGCGCGACGCTCCTCGTCCTCGCCGACCTCGCCCTCGTCCTTCAGCTCCTTGAGGTCCTGCATCGTGTCGCGGCGGACGTTGCGCACGGCGATGCGGCCGTCCTCGGCGATCCCGCGGACCATCTTCACCATCTCGCGGCGGCGCTCCTCGTTGAGCTCCGGCACGGACAGGCGGATGATCTTGCCGTCGTTCGACGGGTTCAGCCCGAGCTGCGCCAGCGAGATGGCCTTCTCGATCGCGGTGATCGAGGACGTGTCGAAGGGCTGCACCGTGAGCAGGCGCGCCTCCGGGGCGTTGATGGTCGCGAGCTGCTTCAGCGGGGTCTGCGCGCCGTAGTAGTCGACGGACACGCGGTCGAGCAGCTGCGGGCTCGCCCGGCCGGTGCGGACCGTTCCGAAGAGGCCGAGGGTGGCCTCCACGCGCTTGGCCATCTGCTGCCCGGCGTCGGCCAGGAGCTCGTCGGTCATCTCAGACATCAGTGCTCACCAGGGTCCCCACTCGCTCGCCCGACACTATCCGGTCGATGTTCCGCTCGTCGTCCATGTTGAAGACGTGGAGCGGGACGTTGTTGTCCATGCACAGGCTCAGCGCCGTCGAGTCCATGACCTTCAGCCCCTGCTGCAGGGCGTCCATGTGCGTGACGTGCCGCAGGAGCATCGCCTCGGGGTTCGTGCGCGGGTCGTCGTCGTAGACGCCCTCGACCCCGTTCTTGGCCATCAGGATCGCCTCGGCGTGCATCTCGACGGCGCGCAGCGCGGCCGCGGTGTCCGTCGTGAAGAACGGGTTGCCGGTGCCGGCGGCGAAGATCACCACGCGCCCCTTCTCCAGGTGGCGCATCGCCCGGCGGCGGATGTACGGCTCGGCGACCTCGTGGATCGTCAGCGCGCTCATCACGCGGGTGCGCTGCCCGAGCCGCTCGAGGCCGTCCTGCAGCGGCAGCGCGTTCAGCACCGTCGCGAGCATGCCCATGTAGTCGGCGGTCGCGCGGTCCATGCCCGCGGCCGCGCCCTTCATCCCGCGATAGATGTTGCCGCCTCCGACGACGATGGCGACCTCCACCCCGCGGTCGGTCACGCCCTTGATCGCCGCCGAGACCGCCTTCACCCGCTCGGGATCGGTGCCGTAGTCCAGCGAGCCCATCAGGGACTCGCCGGACAGCTTCAGCAGGATCCGCTTGAACGCGGGTGCCGGGGCGGCCTTGTCGGACATGCGGCGGGTGCTACTCCCCGACCGCGAAGCGGCTGAAGCGGCCGATGACGACGTTCTCGCCGGTCTTGGCCGACATGTCCTTGCGGAGCTGGTCGATCGTCTTCGACTCGTGCTTGTCCTCGTTGACGTGCTTCTGCTCCAGCAGCGCCACCTCGGAGTACCACTTCTTCAGCATGCCCTCGACGATCTTCGGCCGGATGTTCTCCGGCTTGTCGGCGACCTGCTGCTCGAAGACGCGGGACTCCTTGTCCTTGTCCTCCTGCGGGATGTCGTCCGCCGAGATGTACTTCGTCGTCGGCGACGCGGCGATGTGCATCGCGATCTCGCGAGCGAACGCGATGAAGTCGTCGTTGCGCGCCACGAAATCCGTGTTGCAGAGCAGCTCGACC
>JAOPZU010000242.1 GCA_025963955.1 Solirubrobacterales bacterium | reverse complement strand
TCCTCGGGCCGTCGGGTACGGGCAAGTCGGTGTGCATCAAGCACATGGTCGGCCTGCTCTATCCCGACCAGGGCGACGTCCTGGTGCACGGTGAGTCCGTCCCGAACATGCCGGACGACGAGCTGTTCGAGATGCGCAAGAAGTTCGGCGTCCTGTTCCAGGACGGTGCGCTGTTCGGGTCGATGAACGTCTTCGACAACGTCGCGTTCCCGCTGCGCCAGCACACGGACAAGGCGGAGGAGGAGATCGTCGCGACGGTGTCCTCACGCCTGGACGAGGTCGGCCTGGGCTTCGCCGGCGACAAGTTCCCGAACGAGCTCTCGGGCGGCATGCGCAAGCGGGCGGGGTTCGCCCGTGCTCTGGTGCTGGATCCGGACATCGTGCTGTTCGACGAGCCGGATTCGGGGCTTGACCCGGTCCGCACCGCGCTGCTCGGGGAGTTGATCCAGGAGATCCATGAGGAGGTCATGGATCAGCGGCAGAAGAACGGCGGCCCGCTGCCGGCGTTCACCCTGATCACGCACGACATCATGACCGCGCGCCGGGTGGCGGAGCACATCTCGGTGTTGTGGAAGGGCCGCATCGTGGAGTCCGGGCCAGCGGAGGAGCTGTTCAACAGCGACAACGCCTTTGTGCGCCAGTTCCTCTCCGGCGAGTCGCAGGGCCCACTCGGCATGGAGTAGCACCCGGTGCCACCCCTCCCGTAGGGGTGGCCCGCATCGCTCGTCGGTGGGGGTGCGCACCCACCGACGTCGCGCGAGCCGCGCATCGCGTAGGCTCGCGCCACGTCGGGCCAGATAAAGCCGCGCTTAACCTCGCGCCAACAGACGCACGGCAGACTCAGCATGGTCCCGTAGCACCCTTTCACCTTGTCCCGAGTTCCCCTCTCCACTGCGGTCTCACCCTCGCTCCGGCGGGCCGAGCGATGAGCGCTGCTCGCGTGTTCGCGGTCGGCGCCCTCGTCGTCGCCGTCGTGCTCGTCGGCGCGCTCCTGCTCAAGGGCGGCAACCTGACGACGTACGAGCTGACCTTCCAGAACGCCGGACAGCTCGTGAAGGGCGACGACGTGCAGATCGGCGGCCGTCGCGTCGGCAACGTGAAGAAGATCGAGCTGACCGACAACAACCAGGCGCGGATCAAGATCGAGCTCGAGGACGGGTTCGCGCCGCTGCACCGGGGCACCACCGCGATCATCCGCGCGACGTCGCTGTCCGGCATCGCCAACCGCTACATCGCGCTGACCCCGGGGCCCGACAACGGGCCCGAGATCGCCGACGGCGGGGCGCTCACCGCAGAGGCCACCACGGCTCCGGTCGACCTGGACCAGCTCTTCAACACGCTCGACAAGCCCACCCGGAAGGCGCTCGACGACGTCATCCAGGGGTCGGCCACCTGGTACGACAACGCGGGCAAGGACGCGAACAAGGGCTCGAAGTACTTCAACCCCGCCCTCTCCACGTCCTCCACGCTCGTCAACGAGCTCGTCGGGGACCAGAAGGCCTTCACGGACTTCGTCGTGAGCTCCTCGAAGGTCGTGACCGCGATCGCGGCGCGCCGGAACGACCTCTCCAGTCTCGTCAGCAACGCGAACGAGACGACGGGCGCGATCGCTGCGGAGAACACGTCGCTGGAGCAGGCCCTCGGGCTGCTGCCCGGCACGCTCCGCAAGGCGAACACGACGTTCGTCAACCTGCGCTCCACCCTCGACGACCTCGACACGCTCGTGAGCGTCTCCAAGCCGGCGACGAAGGACCTCGCGCCCTTCTTCCGGCAGCTGCGCCCGCTCGTCGCCGACGCCCGCCCGACGATCAAGGACCTGCGCCTGCTCGTCCGGCGTCCCGGAGCGAACAACGACCTGATCGAGCTGCTGCGCAAGGCGCCGCGCCTGCAGCGGATCGCGCAGCCGACGTTCAGGGACAGCATCGCGGCGCTGCGCAAGAGCACGCCCGTCCTGAGCTTCATCCGGCCGTACGCGCCGGATCTGGCCGGCTGGATCCGCGACTTCGGCCAGACGACGGCCAACTACGACGCGAACGGGCACTTCGCGCGCATCCAGCCGATCTTCAACTCCTTCAACCTGAACAACACGACGCTCGTGCCGGCGGGCAACGCCGCCCGGGCCCTGGGCATCGTGAGCAAGCAGTTCAAGCGCTGCCCGGAGGCGGCGAGCCAGACGCCGGCCGACCAGACCACGGTCTACCGCGACGAGAACGGCAAGCTCGACTGCGATCCGAGTCAGGTGCTCCCCGGTCCATGAGGCGCATCCTCTTCATCGCGCTCGTCGCGGCCGTCTCCGTCGGGTTCATCGCCCTGGGCTCGGGCGCGGGCGACTCCTCCGGCGACACCTACAAGGTCCGTGCGATCTTCAACAACGCCTTCTCGGTCATCCCGGGGGAGGACGTGAAGATCGCCGGCGTCAAGGTCGGCAAGATCTCGGACCTGGACGTGACCAAGGACCAGCAGGCCGCGGTCACCCTCGAGATCACCAAGCCCGGCTTCGCGGACTTCCGCAAGGACGCCGAGTGCACGATCCGCCCGCAGTCGCTCATCGGCGAGAAGTTCGTCGAGTGCACGCCGACGCAACCGCGCGGCACGGGTGCGCAGCCCGCCCCGCCGCTCGAGCGGATCAAGGACGGCCCGGGCAAGGGCGAGTACCTCCTGCCCGCCTCGCAGAACGGGCGCCCGGTCGACATCGACCTGGTCAACAACGTCCTGCGCCTGCCCTACCGGCAGCGCCTGTCCATCCTGATCAACGAGTTCGGCACGGGCCTGGCCGGCCGGGGCGCCGACCTCCGGCAGGTCATCCGGAACGCCGATCCCGGTCTGCGCGAGACGGACAAGGTCCTGAAGATCCTCTCGAGCCAGGACAAGGTCCTCGCCGACCTGGCGCGGAACTCCGACGTCGCCCTGGCGCCGCTGGCCCGCGAGCGCGGGAAGGTCGCCGACTTCATCGGGCAGGCTGCGAACGTCGCGACGGCCACTGCCGAGCGGCGCGCCGACCTGGAGAGGAACATCGAGCGCCTGCCGAAGCTGCTCACCCAGCTCCAGCCGACGATGGTGCGCCTGGGCGCGCTGTCGGACCAGGCCACGCCGGTGCTCAGCGACCTCGGCGCCGAGGCACCGAGCATCAACCGGCTCATCAAGCAGCTCGGGCCGTTCTCGACCTCCGCCACGACGTCGCTGGTCTCCCTCGGCGACGCGTCGGTCCCGGGCCGGCAGGCGCTGCTGAAGAGCCGCGGCATCGTCCGCGACCTGCGCACCTTCGCCTCGACGAGCAGGCCGCTCGCCCAGAACCTGCGCGACATCCTCACGAGCTTCCGCGACACGGGCGGCATCGAGCGCGTGATGGACTACATCTTCTACCAAGTGGCCGCGGTCAACGGCTTCGACGCCGCGGGCCACTACCTCCGGGCCCAGCTGCTCGTGAACATCTGCTCGGTCTACGCCGTCACCCCCGACCCGTCGTGCACGTCGAAGTTCACCTCGGACGCGACGCGCCGATCGACGGCCCGTGCCGCGCTGGCCGCGAAGGACAGCGGTCGCACGCCGGCGCTCGCCCGTGAGGACGCAGTGCTGCGCGGCATGAGCGCGGCGGACGCGCTCGGCCGGACGCCGGACGCCGGCGCGAAGCAG
>JAOPZU010000226.1 GCA_025963955.1 Solirubrobacterales bacterium | reverse complement strand
GCCGCGCCGCCGGCCGTCCCGACGAGGGCGGCCCCGCCGACGGCGGCGATCGCCTTCAGGCGCCGGCCGAGCTGCTCGAAGCGGAGCACCTCCCAGCCCTCCGCGCGGGCGATCCGCCCCAGCTCCGGGTCCGGGTTGACGGCCACCGGGTGACCGACGGCGCGGAGCATGGGCAGGTCGGACTCGCTGTCCGAGTAGGCCCAGCTCTGCTCGAGGTCGATGCCCTCAGCGGTGGCGAGCTCGCGCATGGCCACCGGCTTGCCGTCGCGGTAGGTGAAGATGCCGGCGTCCTGCCCTGTGTACACGCCGTCGACGACCTCGTAGCGGGCGCCGAGGGCGCCGTCGAAGCCGACGATCTGCGCGATGACGGACGCGAGGTCCTGCGAGGCGGCGGTGACGATGTACACGCGGCGGCCCGCGTCCTGGTGCTCGTAGGCGACGGCGAGCATCTGCGGATACAGCCGCGGCAGGACCCCCGCCAGCACGCGCGGCGCGAGCCGCTGGAGGTCGACCACGCGCACCCCCTTGAGCAGCTCGGCGACCTCGGCGCGGACGGCGTCCGTCTCCGCGTCGGTCGAGCCGCGCAGGCGGAACTTCACGTTGCGCCACGCGTACTGGGCCATCTTCCGGCGGCTGACCAGGCCGCTGCTGCGCGCCGCCCGCGCCCAGTGCAGGCCGGACGAACCGGCCATGAGGGTGCGGTCGAGGTCGAAGAAGGCGGCACTTCGCGCCGCGCGGTCGGTGCCGCCCGGCGGTTCCTCGCCGGGAGGCTCGGAACGCACCGGCAGTGTGTCGCCTGAGTCGGCCGCGGTCACACCTTCACGATAATGGCGTCGCCCTGCCCGCCGCCGGAGCAGATCGCCGCGCAGCCGTAGCCGCCGCCGCGGCGGCCGAGCTCGGCCACCATCGCGCCGATGATGCGGGCGCCCGAGGCGCCGATCGGGTGGCCGAGGGCGACGGCGCCGCCGTTGACGTTGACCTTCTCCTCGTCGATGCCGAGCATGCGGATCGAGTTCAGGGTGACGGAGGCGAAGGCCTCGTTGATCTCCCAGACGTCGATTTGGTCGGCGGTCAGGCCGGCCTTCTCCAGCGCCTTCTGCGCGGCGGTCGCCGGGGTGGTGTGGAGGATCGCGAAGTCGTTGGCCGACTGGGCGTGGGCGACGATCTCGCCGAGGATCGTCTTGCCGTTGGCCTTCGCCCACTCCTCCGAGGCGAGAACGATCGCGCCGCCGCCGTCGTTGACCCCCGGTGAGTTGCCGGCGGTGTGGGAGCCGTCCTTGCCGACCAGGCCGGGGAGCTTGGAGAGCGCCTCGAGGCTCGAGCCGCGGCGCGGGCCCTCGTCGACCTCGACGACCGTGTCGCCCTTGCGGCCCTTGATCGTCACGGGGGCGATCTCGTCGGACATGCGGCCGTCGTCGATCGCGGCGAGCGCCAGCTCGTGGGAGCGTAGCGCCCAGCGGTCCAGGTCCGGGCGCGTGATCTCCAGGCTGTCGCTGGTCTCGGTCGCCTCGTCGAACATCTGACGGCCGCTGAACGCGTTTGTCAGGCCGTCGTGGATCATCGCGTCGAGGGCCTTGGCGTCCCCCATGCGGTAGCCGAAGCGGGCCTGCGGCAGCAGGTAGGGGGCGTTGGACATCGACTCCATCCCCCCGCCGACGCCGACCTCCACGTCGCCGGCCCGGATCGCCTGGTCGATGAGGACGACCGCGCGCACGCCGGAGGCGCAGACCTTGTTCACGGTCTCCGAGGAGACCTCCTGCGGGATCCCGCCGTTGATCTGGGCCTGGCGCGAGGGGATCTGCCCCTGGCCGGCCTGCAGGACGGTGCCCATGACGACGTGGTCGACCTGGTCCCCGCTGACGTCGGCACGCTCGAGCGCGGCCTTGATGGCGATGCCGCCGAGCTCGGTCGCCTGGAGGGAGGACAGCCCACCGCCGAGCTTGCCGATGGGAGTGCGGGCGCTGCCGAGGATCACGGTCTTGGGCATGGGGAGGCGGGTCTCCGAGGGTCGATTCCGAAAGGTCCTGCGAGGGCTGGGGAGGATAGTGGCTTCTTGCTACCGGTCTGCCTCCCGCTCCCGCGGGCGGACGGTCGCCGCGCCCGTCGATAGCCTGCCCGCCATGCTCGTGCGCGCCACCGTTGAGGCCCCCGTCGACACCCCGGCGGACACCGTGGCGGTGGGGATCTTCGAGGGCAAGCGCATCCCCCACGACGTGGACGGCGGCGCGCTGCAGGCGCTGCTCGACGCCGGGGAGGCCAAGCCCGCGTTCAAGCACCTCGCGGTGACGCACGCGGCCGGTAAGCGCTGGATCCTCGTCGGCCTCGGGGACCGCGACGCGTTCACCGCCGAGCGCGCGCGGGTGGCGGCCGCCGCGGTGCACGCCCGCAGCAAGGAGATCGGGACCGCCGTCCTGTGCTGGGAGCTCCCCCATCGCCTCGGCGACGACGAGGCCGGCGGCTTCGTCGAGGGGACCGTCCTCGCGTCCTACCGCTTCACGGCCTTCAAGACCGACGACGCGGCGCGGACCGCGCCCACGCTCACCGAGCTGATCGTCTCCGACCACGAGTCGCGGGTGGTCGCCGTGGACAGGGCGGCGGTGCTCGCCCGCGCCCAGAACGCGACCCGGGAGCTCCAGGACCGGCCCGCGAACGACCTCACGCCGATGGCGCTGGGCGAGTTCGCGCTGACGCTGGCCGACGCGCACGAGCACGTCACGGCGTCGGTGGAGGGCCGCGCGGAGATCGTCGCCCGCGGCATGGGGGCGTTCGCCGCCGTCGCGCAGGGCACGGACGTCGAGCCCGCGCTCATCACCCTCCGGTACGAGCCACCGGAGGCGCGCGGCCCGCTCGTGGCGCTCGTGGGCAAGGCGGTCACGCACGACACGGGTGGGCTGTCGATCAAGCCGGCCGGATCGATGCACCGCATGAAGTTCGACATGAGCGGCGGCGGGGCGGTCCTCGGAGCGGTGCAGGCCATCGCCCAGCTCGCGCTGCCGGTGCGGATCCTGGCCGTGGTCGGCTCGACCGAGAACACCATCAACGGCTCGGCGATGAAGCCGGGCGACATCGTCACCGCGATGAACGGGTTGACCGTCGAGGTGGACAACACGGACGCCGAGGGGCGGCTGGTCCTCGCCGACTGCCTGACGCACGCCAGGGCGCTCGGGGCCGAGCGGCTCGTCGACATCGCCACGCTCACCGGAGGTGTCGTGACCGCGCTGGGCTCGACCTACGCGGGCGTGTTCGCGAACGACGAGGAGTGGTTCGGGGCCGTGGACGCTGCGGGCGCGCGGTCGGGCGAGCGCCTGTGGCGCCTGCCGCTGGATCCCGAGTACGCCGACCGGGTCAAGGGCCGTTACGCCGACCTGACGAACTCCCCGGAGGACAAGAAGGCGCACCCGATCAGCGGTGCCGAGTTCCTGCACCGCTTCGCCGGCGACACCCCGTGGGCGCACCTGGACATCGCGGGCGTCGGCTGGGACCTCGGCAAGCCGTGGGCGGCCAAGGGCGGCAGCGGCTTCGGGGTGCGCCTACTCGTCGCGCTCGCCCAGGCGCAGGCCGGAGCCTGACGCGGGTGGGGCCGGAGGCGGCGCCGCGGCCCGTGGTCCCGTCGTCGGCTCCGGCTCCGGCTCCGGCTCCGGCTCCCGACGGGATCGAGTTGGCCGCCGTCTTCGCCGGTGGTGCGGTCGGTGCTCTGACACGCGCGGGACTGGCGCAGGCCTGGTCGCACCCGGCCGGGACGTGGCCCTGGCCGACCTTCGTGGTCAACCTCGTCGGCGCTTTCGTCCTGGGGGCCGTGGCGGCGGTGTTCGCCCGCGGCCCGGGCCGCGGCGGGGTCCCGCGCGCCCTGCTGGGGGCCGGCCTGTGCGGCGCCCTGACCACCTTC
>JAOPZU010000142.1 GCA_025963955.1 Solirubrobacterales bacterium | reverse complement strand
GCCTCGGTGCAGTGGACGGGAACCGCGTGCTCGGCGGCGTGCGTCGGCGTCGAGCACGCCTCCGCTGCGACGTCGTCGATCAGCGTGTGGTCCGTGTGGTGCCCGACGGAGGAGATGACCGGGACGGGCAGCAACGCGACCGTCCGGCACAGCGTCTCGTCGCTGAAGGCCATGAGGTCCGCGAGCGACCCCCCACCGCGGGCGACGACGATGACCTGCACCGCGCCCGTGGCGGCGAGGTCCTGCAGGGCCCGGGTGATGCGCGGGGCCGCGTGACGGTCCTGCACCGGCGCGAAGGCCCACACGAGGCGCCCCTGCCAGCCGCGCCGGGCCAGGCCAGCGAGCACGTCGTCGCGTGCCTTGCCGCCCTCGCCGGTGATGACGCCGATGGTGTGCGGGAGCGCCGGCCGCGGCAGCCGCTTCTGCGGCTCGAGCAGTCCCTCGTCGGCCAGGCGGCGGCGCAGGCGCTCGACCTGGGCCAGCAGGTCGCCCTCGCCCGCCACGCGCAGCGCGGTGACGGCGAAGGAGAACGACGGGGAGGAGGCGCGTGAGCCGGGGTAGTAGTCCGGCCCGCCCGCGGCGACCACCTGCGCGCCGTCCACGAACGCTTCGGCCGGGATCCGCAGGCGGTCGAAGTCGTTCGCCCACATCGAGCAGGGGACCGCGCCGTCGGCGTCCCGCAGCTCGAAGTAGACCTTCGTCCTGGACCGCCGCACGCCCACCACCTCACCGACGAGCTGCAGGCGCGCGCGCTTGCGCAGCTCCTCCTGGAGCTTGCGGGCGTACGCGCCGACGGGGAACGGCCCGGGCAGGCCGGAGCCCGGGATGCCGTCGGGGCGGGAGCCCGGGGCTCCAGGAAGCGGGTCCTGCGGGTCGCTGCGAAGGTCGGCCACCGGACCGCGAGCGTAGCCGCCCGGCGCGACGGCTCGGCCGGCGCCGGCGGCGCGGCCGGCCTCGTGTCCGGCTAGTGCGCCGGCCCGGCGTGCGCGGCGGCTTCGGCCGCGGCGAGGTCGTCCACGGAGGTCAGCGGGCGGATCTCCGGCTCGTGCGGGGTGCCGCGGACCTCGCCCGTGTGGCCGAGGGCGGTGAGGCGGGCGATCTCCCGCTCACCGAGGACGCGGGCCGGATCGTTCGCCGGGAGGCCGCGGATCAGGCGGGCGATGCGTCCGCGGATCTGCAGGGCGAAGTGCGGCGTCGAGGCGCCCATGAGCTGGCGGACGTCCTCGACGCTCACGATGTGCTCGGGGGCGCGGCGGACGGGGTTCTCGGCTTCGCTCATGTCGCGGGCCATCGTAGTGCAGCCGCAGGCCGCGGGGACGTCACTTAGCGGTCCCGGTGTCCAGCGGGACCGTCTCCAGGCTGCGGTCGATCTCGCCCTGCAGCGCCGTGCTGATCGCCTTGGTGTCGCCGACGAGCCACGCGTGGTTGTAGAAGCCCCGCGCCGCGTTCGTCTGGAAGGCCGGCTGGATGTCCTTCAGGTAGGCGCCGAGTTGCGCGTCCAGTCCCGTGGGGGAGGAGAGGAGCAGCGACGGGCCGTAGGTGCCGCTGGCCGACAGCGGCGCCACCGCGGCGGCCGTGGCGGGGTCCGCGCCACGCGGGATGACGACCAGGCCGTGCCCCGGATTCGCGGCGCCCCAGCCGAAGTCGCCGTCGGCGAACGCGGCGAACTCGATCGCGTTCGTGATCGGATTCTGGCCGCCGAGGCGGATGACCTTGCCGAGCCCCTTGAGCTGCTTGGTGACCTTGGGCGTGATGACCGTGCTCGGCCCCAGGACGTAGATCTTGGGCTTCTTGTGGGTCTTGATCGCGGCGATCGTGGCCGCCGGGACACTGTCCTTGTGGGTGAAGAGCACCGGGTCACCAGACGTGGCCGCCCACGCAGCGGCCGGGGCGGCGAAGGCCGGGTCGTCGGCGGTGACGAGCATCACCCGCGGGGACGGCTTGCCCCGGGCGGCGGTCGCGAAGGCGTCGATGCCGCGCGCGAGGGCGATGGGGTCCTTGCCGCGGATGTCGGTCGTGCGCAGCGCTCCCGGCTTGGCGAGCGTCCCGACGCGGATGACCTGCGCCGCGGCGGCGGCCTTCGACCCCGAGGGCTGCAGCTCGTTCAGCGCCGTCGTCGTCGCCGCCGGGATTGCGGTCCCGCGCGTGTAGAGGATCGGGGCGTTCAGCGGTGGCGCGTTGAGCACGCTGGCCGCGAGGGCCGTGCGCCAGTCGCCCGCGTCCACGAAGGTGACGGCCTGCGGCCGGGTGGCCGGCGTCGTGCTCGGGTAGACGATCTGCGTGACGGCCGCCGCATCGGCGACCGGGTCCGAGCCCGCCAGGCGGGTCGTGTTCTTCGTCGCGAACGTGGGGAAGCCGAGGTCGGCCGCTGCGTCGACGTTGCCCCGCACGCCGACCTTCGGCTTGACCGCCGTCGGGTTGTCCGCAGATGTCGCGCGTCCGCAGCCGGCCCCGCCGGCGGCGACGGCGACACACAGCAGGGCGGCGAACGAGCGGGCCGGGCGAAGCGGGAAGACCGTCATGGCCACGGGAACCTAACCGGAACCGGCACCGCGCCGCTCCACCCGCGGAAGCGCGAAAGGCGGTTCGAGTGCGTGCAATCCGCCTTGCGCTCTTGTAGGGTTCCGGCATCGCCGAAGGTCCGGAGGGAGTCCGGGCCACGGGGGACCCACTGTTGTTGGGGCGAATCGCACCGTTCGTGCGAAGCGCAGGCTCTTTCCGCGCTAGCCCGTCAGCTAACCCCGCAGGCCGACGAAAGAGGAACGCAGACGGTGAGCAGGCTTCGCGTACGCGCGGTGACGACGATCGTGACCCTGGCCCTGTCGGGCACCGTGACCGCCCCGGCGTTCGCCCAGGACCCGCCCCCGCAGAGCGCCGAGAGCGCACAGGCGGGCGGCGCCGAGTTCGACACCACCGCCCCGGCGGAGACCCCGACGGTCCCTGGCAGCGTCGCGCAGATCGTCGACGGCGTCGCGTACGCGCCCGCGGCGGCCCCCGACGCCGTGAAGCAGGTCATCTGGGCCGGCAACGACATCGTCGGCCTGCCCTACGTCTACGGGGGCGGTCACCGCGACTTCGACGACGACGGCTACGACTGCTCGGGCACGATCTCCTACGCGCTCCACGGCGCCGGTCTGCTCGCGCGGCCGCGCGACTCCTCCTCGTTCTTCCGCTACGGGGCCGCCGGCCGGGGCTCCTGGGTCACGATCTTCACCCGGAGCAGCCACGCGTACATGACCGTGGCCGGCATCCGGCTGGACACGAGCGCCGCCGACGACCCCGGCGGCCTCAAGGGCCCGCGCTGGCGCCCGCTGCGCGGATCGGACCGGGGCTTCAAGGTCCGGCACCCCGTCGGCCTGTAGTGCACGGGACGGGCGTTTTCGGCTCGCCCGCGGCCCCCGGCCGCTAGGCTCAGGGAACACTCTCCCCAAGCCGACTTTGGAGGCCCGATGGCCGGTCAGTCCGGACGCTTCACCACCGTGATCAAGGCGAAGATCAGCAGGATGCTCGACAAGGCCGAGGATCCGGGCGAGACGCTCGATTACGGCTACCAGAAGCAGCTCGAGTCGCTGCAGGGCGTCAAGAAGGGCATCGCCGACGTCGTCACGGCCAAGAAGCGCCT
>JAOPZU010000128.1 GCA_025963955.1 Solirubrobacterales bacterium | reverse complement strand
GACGCAGCGCCGGCCCAGCGCCCGGACCTTCTCGGCGGTCGCGGCGAGCAGCGCCTCGCGGCGGGCGCAGATCACGACGTCCGCGCCGGCCTCCGCGAGGCCGATCGCGAACGCGACCCCGAGGCCGGACGACGCGCCCGTGACGAGCGCGACGCGCCCGTCCAGGCGGAAGCGGGACCCGGGCGCGCTCACGGGGTCCAGGTCTGGAAGAAGCTCGTCGCGCGCGTGGTGGCGTCGGCGAACTCCGGCGGCACCTGATCGGCCGGGAAGCACGCGTCGACCGGGCACGCCTCGACGCACGCGTCGCAGTCGATGCACTCGGCCGGATCGATGTACAGCTGCGTGGCCTCCTCGTATCCCGGCTCGTCCGGGGTCGGGTGGATGCAGTCGACGGGGCACACCTCGACGCACGAGTTGTCCTTGGTGCCGACGCAGGGGTCGGCGATCACGTAGGCCATCGGGATCTCCTTCGGGTGGTGGGGTTCAGGCGACGGCGGTCGCCCGCGCGGACGGGGCAGTATCCAGCAGCCGCCCCGGGACGTCGACGTGCCGTGCGCGCAGGAACTCGGCGACCGACTTCCCGAGCGCGTCGAGACGGCCGTTGCTCGAGCAGCCGGTGCCGAGGCTGCCGTGGAAGACGAAGTGGACGGCGTGCAGCCGCGGGAGCTCGTGCCGCGTGACCTCGAGGCCCTGGAGCTCGGGGAACAGCTCGCGGATGCGGTCCACGCTCAGCGTGTGCCGCAGCCACGGCCACGCCGCGGGGTCGGCCGCCCAGATGCCCACGTTGGAGTTGCCGCCCTTGTCCCCGGCACGGGCGTGCGCGACGCGGCCGAGCGGCGCGCGGACGAGCTCCTCTCCGTCCTCGGGCTCCGGCGGCTGCGCGTCGGCCGCCAGCGGCGGGACCTCGGGCGGTGCCGCCGTCGGCGTGTCGCGCACGGGCGTCCGGGTGCCGTCGTCGTGGACGACGACCGGCTCCAGCGCGGCGACCGCGACGCGCCCCGGCCAGTACTCGATCAGCGGCGCCGGCCGCGTGGTACGACCCGTGCCACCCTCGGCGTGGAAGCCGGGGATCGACGAGAGGATCGTGCCGTGGACGCGGTGGAAGAAGGCCCCCGGCTTGAGCGGGTCCGGCGTGGCGGCCCGCCCGACGACGCGCAGCGTGACCGTGGCCTCCTCGATGCTCCGGGGGTCCTCCGCCGGCGTGCCGACCCGGTCGATGCGGGCCAGCTCAACGTCCGAGCCGGCGAGGACGTCGCGGATCTGCGCCTCCACGAGCGCAGCCTTCTCGTCGATGTCCAGGCCGCAGAGGTAGACGTTGAAGGAGTTCTCCCAGCCCGTCGGCGCCGTGACCGCGAGCTTCGTCGTCGGGGGCGGCGGCGTGCCCGCCGTGCCGCGGATCCGGACGCGGTCGGTGTCCAGCTGCGTCAGCTCGAGCGGCCGCAGGTCGACGGTGACGTCGGGGTTCAGGTAGATCGGCCCCTGGATCTCGTACAGCAGCTGGGCCGTGACGGTGTCGACGGTGACGGCGCCGCCGGTGCCGGGGTGCTTGGTGATGACGGTCTCGCCGTCCGCGCCGATCTCGGCGATCGGGAACCCCGGGTGGACCATCCCCGGTAGGTGCTTGAAGCCCGAGAAGTTGCCGCCGGTGGCCTGCGGCCCGCACTCGATGACGTGGCCGGCCACGACCGCGGCCGCGAGTGCGTCCCAGTCCTCGGTGGCCCACCCGTGCCACCACGCCGCGGGGCCGACGACGAGCGAGGCGTCGGTGACGCGCGGGCACACGACGATGTCGGCGCCCCCCGCGAGCGCGTCCACGATGCCCCAGGCGCCGAGGTAGGCGCTCGCGCTCAGCGGCGCGTGGCCCCAGCTCGACAGCGGCGCGCCGGTGTCCAGCGACTCCAGCGCGTGGCCCGCGGCCTGCAGCTCGTCGAGGCGGCCGAGGAGGTCGTCGCCCTCCAGGTGCGCGACGTTCGCGACGCGGCCGCTGCTCGGCGCACCGCGCAGGCGGGCGGCGAGGCCGGCCGGGTCGAACCCGCCGGCGTTGACGACGAGCTTGATGCCGCGGTCCAGGATCTCGTCCAGGCACCCGTCGAGCTGGGCGAGCAGGTCCTCGCTGAAGCCCTCGCCGCGGCCGCGGAGCCGGCGGGCGGCCATTCCGGCGATCGTGATCTCGGCGAGGTAATCGCCGATGATGACGTCGACCTCCCCGCCGTCGAGGATCTCGCGGATCGCCTCGCGCCGGTCCCCGGAGTAGCCCGAGCAGTTCGCGATGCGGATCGGTCGGTCCATGGGTGCGTCTCCTTGCGTCATGTGAGCCACTCCGGCCGGGCGGCGCCGAGGGGCAGCAGGCCGAACCGGTACCGGCCCGGCGTGGCGCTCATCCGGACCTGGTCGGTCACCCCCTGGTAGCGACCGAGGGGACCCTCGGAGTGCAGCAGCTCCGGCGCGCGGTACTCGTGCTGCTCCCCGACGCCGGCCGTCTCCGCCACGTAGTCGCGGTCGAAGACGCCGAGGCTCAGCAGCCACAGCGCGACGTGGGTCAGCGACACGTGGACGGCGTAGCTGCCGCCGTCGGTGGCGCGGCGCCGGAGCGCCTGCACGACGCCGGTCGTGACGAGCCACGGGACGATCCAGTCGTTGACGACCGTGATGACCGGGATCGCCGGCGCCGCCGCCGTGCCCTCGAGGGTGAAGAGACCGCTGACGGCGCCGGCCGTCTGGTCGAAGCCCGGGCGGTCCCGCCACGGGCCCGTCGGGCCGTGGACGGACACGGACGCGTGGACGAGGCCAGGCCGCCGCGCGGCCGCCTGCTCGGGCGTGAGTCCGAGGCTCTCGAGCATCGCGGGACGTCGGTTGGCGTAGAAGACGTCGGCCCCCGCGAGCAGGTCGTCGAGGGTCTTCCGCCCGGCGGGCGACCGGTAGTGCAGCGTCGCCGAGCGGACCCCGTACTGGGCGGAGTGGTAGGCCGCCGGGCTCTCGTACTCCAGCGGCCGCCAGAGGTTGAGCACGTCCGCGCCGTGGAGGGCCAGCGTGCGGCCGATGCCGCCGCCGGCGATGACGTGGCCGAGCCCGAGGGCGCGCACGCCGTCCAGCGGCTGCTCGGCGCCGGGGCCGAACGGGACCGGGTCCGCGTCGCCGATGCGGGTGACCTCGACGAGCGGCCGGGCGGCGAGCGCCGCGTACTGCTCCTCGGCGAGGAACTCCTCCGGGGTGCGCACCATCGGCATCACCACGCCGGCCGCCGCCCCCGCGTGCTCGAGCTCTTCCGCCGAGGTCCAGCCGCCGACGGCGCGCGTCACGGCGTCCCGGTCGTCCGGGACCCCGAGGAGCCGCAGCGCGTTCCGGCGCAGCTTCGGGTACTGGGCCTGCGGCAGCACCCAGCGGCCGTCCCCGCAGCGGTACATCGCGGTATGGCGCAGCGCGGTCGCCACGTCGAAGTCGTTGCCCGGCGGGTAGCCGTTGAGCAGCTCCCAGCGCGCCTCGTAGAACGGGCACAGCCGGCGGGGCGCCACGCGCAGGTCCATCGCGATGTCCTGGCCGGGACCGCCGCGGTCCTGCCACAACGCCGCGAGGGCGACGGACTTCGCGACGAGCCCGAGCGCGGCGGCACTCGCGAGCGCCAGGCGGCTCGGGACGACCGGGTCCGCGCCGGTGAAGGTGATGGCGCCGCCGCTGTCGGCCGGGCGCAGGCCCACGCCGCCCAGCAGCCGCTCGAGCGCCGCGTGCAGGTCGATGCCGTCGTCGCGGGTGAGCGGGGCGGCGACCGTGCGGCGGATCGCGTCGCCCAGGACGTCGTGGGTGTCGGTGGCCACGGGG
>JAOPZU010000098.1 GCA_025963955.1 Solirubrobacterales bacterium | reverse complement strand
GAGAAGCAGGGCGTGATCTTCACGGACATGGACACCGCGCTCCGTGACCACGAAGACCTCGTGAAGGAGTACTTCGCGACGATCATCCCCCCGAACGACAACAAGCTCGCGGCGCTGAACTCCGCGGGCTGGTCGGGCGGCTCGTTCGTCTACGTCCCGCCGGGCGTCAAGGTCGAGATGCCGCTGCAGGCCTACTTCCGCATCAACACGGAGAACATGGGCCAGTTCGAGCGGACGATCATCATCGCCGACGAGGGGTCCTACGTGCACTACGTCGAGGGCTGCACCGCCCCGACGTATTCGGGGGACTCGCTGCACTCCGCGGTCGTCGAGCTGATCGCCAAGCCCGGCGCGCGCATCCGCTACACGACCGTCCAGAACTGGTCGCAGAACGTCTACAACCTCGTCACCAAGCGCGCGATCGCCGAGCGAGACGCCACGGTGGAGTGGGTCGACTGCAACCTCGGCTCCAAGCTGACCATGAAGTACCCCGCCGTCTACCTCACGGGCGAGCGCGCCCACGGCGAGGTCCTCTCGATCGCCTTCGCGGGCGCCGGGCAGCACCAGGACGCGGGCGCCAAGATCGTCCACGCCGCACCGAACACGACGTCGAACATCTTCGCCAAGTCGATCTCCAAGGACGGCGGCCGCTCGAGCTACCGCGGTCTGCTCGAGGTCGCCAAGGGCGCCCACGGCTCCAAGTCGAAGGTCGTCTGCGACGCGCTGCTGCTCGACGAGACCAGCCGCTCGGACACCTACCCGACGATCCGCATCGGCGAGGACGACGTCGACGTCGGACACGAGGCCACGGTCTCCAAGGTCGGCGACGAGCAGCTCTTCTACCTCATGTCCCACGGGATCTCCGAGGAGGAGGCGGGCAAGCTCATCGTCAACGGCTTCATCGAGCCGATCGTCAAGGAGCTCCCGATGGAGTACGCCGTCGAGATGAACCGTCTGATCGAGCTGCAGATGGAAGGGTCGATCGGCTGATGGCCGCCGTCGACAGCACCGTGGAGTTCCCGGCCCTGCCGTCCTTCAAGGGGACGACCGGCTGGGAGTTCACGCCCCTAGGTGACCTGGACGTGGACGGCTTCGCGCCCGCGCCCGGCGCCGACGCCGCCGTCGCCTCCAGCGCTCGCGCGCTCTTCGCCGACGTCGAGGGCACCGTCGGCCTCACGCCGGCGGACGAGCCGGCCACGAGCGAGGGCCCGGTCATCCTGTCCCTCGCGACCGCTCGCGAGCGCCACCCCGACCTGATCGCCAAGCACCTCGGCGCGGTCGTCAAGCCGTCGCCGCTCGTCGCGCGCAACGACGCGCAATGGACCGACGGCGCCTTCGTCTACGTGCCCCGCAACGTCCACGTCGAGGCGCCCATCCGCCTGACCGCCGTTCACGAGCAGGCCGGCACCGCGCTGCACACGCGCACGCTCGTCGTGCTGGAGGAGGGCGCTCAGGCCGAGGTCTGGGACGAGCTCTACTCCGCGGACGACGACACCGAGGGCCTGGTCAACACGGTCGTCGAGCTGTCCGTCGGCGCCAACGCCCGCCTGCGGTACATCGGGGCGCAGAACCTGAACGAGAAGTCCTACGTCCTCGGCACGCAGCGGGCGATCGTCGCCGCCGACGGCCATCTGGACTGGATCACGCTCGGCTTCGGCGCAAAGCTCGGCAAGGTCTTCCTCGAGTCCAAGCTCGACGGGCGCGGCGCGCACGCGGCCGTCACCGGCGCGTACGCCACCCACGCCCGCCAGCACCTGGACTTCGACACGCTGCAGGAGCACGCGGCGCCGTCGACCACCAGCGACCTCGCCTTCCGCGGCATCCTCGACGGGCGCTCACGGACCGTCTGGCGCGGCATGATCCAGGTCGACAAGGACGCGCAGCAGACCGACGCCTTCCAGGAGTCGCGCAACCTGCTGCTCGGCGGCAAGGCGCACGCGGACGCGATCCCCGGCCTGGAGATCCTCGCGGACGACGTGCGCTGCACCCACGCCGCCGCGATCGCCAAGATCGATGCGGAGCAGCTCTTCTACCTGCGCTCCCGCGGCCTGCCCGAGGGCACCGCGCAGCGGCTGGTGATCGAGGGCTTCCTCCAGGCGCTCGTCGAGCGCTTCGAGGAGGGGACGGTCCGCGAGGCCGTCGCCGCCGCCCTCGACGCCCGCCTGGCCGCCGTCCTGTCCTAGCCGTCCCCCGGGTTCACGAGGCATCGCCGCCGGCGGCAGGGCGGCGCGGCGGGCCGCGTCCGGCCCTACGCCGCCGCGGGCAGCTTGTCCAGCGCGGCCTTCAGGTCGCTGACGTCGTCGAAGGTCAGCGACAGCAGGTTGCCGTGCTTGTGCGCGATCTTCCCCTGCTCATCGATGATGAAGACGGTCCGCTTGGCCATCTTCAGGCGCTTGGCGAAGATGCCGTAGCGCTCCGCGACCTCGCCGCCGACGTCCGCGAGCAGCTCGGTCTTCAGGCCGTGCTTGGCGACGAACGCCTCCTTCGCCGCGACGTCCCCCGTGGAGATGCCGACGACCTTCGCGTTCAGCGAGGCCATGTCGGCCTCGTTGTCGCGGTAGGAGCAGAACTGCTTGGTGCAGACGGACGTGTCGTCCCCGGGGTAGAAGAGGAGCACGATGCGCTCGCCGCGATGCGCGGAGAGCTTGAAGGGCCCGCTCGTGCCCTCCAGTTCGAAGTCCGGAGCCTGGTCGCCGACGTTCAGAGTGGACATGTCCCTACTTTACGAGGCGCATGAACGACTGGCTCACCAGGAACGCTGCGCGGATCGCGGCCACCGCCCCCGACCGGATGCAGGCGCTCGTCGCGGTGTCCTCGCCCTCCGGGGACGCGGCCGGAGCGGACGAGGCGCTCGCGCTCGTCGTTTCCGCGGTCCCCGCGGGCGCGCACGTGGAGCGCGTGCCGTGCTCCACCTCCGGCCACGCGGACGACCTCGTCGTCCGGGTCGCCGGCACGGGCCGGGCCCGCCTGCTGCTCGTCGGCCACGTGGACACCGTCGTCGCGCACGCCGAGCACGAGCCCCCGCGGGAGGACCCGGACGATCCCGGCCGCCTGCTCGGCTCGGGCTCGGTCGACATGAAGGGCGGCGACGCCCTAGCGCTCGGCGTCCTGCACGCGCTCGCCGAGCGCGGGACCGAGATCGCCGAGGTCGCCCTGCTGCTCGTGACGGACGAGGAATGGCGCGTGGGCGAGTTCGTCCACGCCGAGCGCTTCCGGGGCTACGACGCCTGCCTGTGCTTCGAGGCGGGCGAGCTGAACGCTGCGGGGGAGGACGCCGTCATCGTCCGCCGCAAGGCGGCAGGGACGGTCCGCGTCACCGCCGCCGGCCGCTCCGCGCACTCGGGCGCGAACCCGGACGCGGGCCACAACGCCCTGCTCGCGCTGGCCGTCGCGGCCCAG
>JAOPZU010000092.1 GCA_025963955.1 Solirubrobacterales bacterium | reverse complement strand
AGATGATGTCGCCGGTGAAGTCGCAGATGTTCTGGTACTGCCCCAGGTCGCGGTTGTAGACCTGCTTGCACACGGATTCGCGTTGGCCCGTCGAGGTCTTCTTGGCGAGCCCTTCGGGGACCGACGGGTCGTCGATCGAGACGAGGAGCTCCTTCGCCTTCGCGGGCGGCTCCAGGCCGGTGTCAAGCGTCTTGATCTCACCGCGCGACGTGCCGTTCGCGGTCGTCGCCACGAGCGCGTAGCTGTAGGTCGTCGCCTGGCTCAGGCCGGTGACGTCTGCCGCGACGGGCTTCGCCCCCGTTCCCGCCGCAAGTACCGCGTCGGGCGTCGAGCTGCCCAGTCCCGCCGTGGGGCCGTACTCGAAGTGATAGGTGGTCGCCGCGTTCAGGTTGTCGATCGTGCCGTTCAGCGTCGCGCTCGTGATCGCGACGTTCGTGCCGGCGGTCGTCGTGACAACCGCAGGCGCCAACGGGGTCTTGAAGCTCAGGACCGTGCCGAAGACGCTGTCGCAGAACCCGCCGCAGCCATTGCTGAACGCGCTGAGCTGTACGAAATACGTCGTGTCGGCGGTCAGCCCGGTGAGGTTGACCTCGACCGGCCGAACGCCGGTGCCGGCGGCAAGCGTCGCGTTCGCGGTGGACGTGTCCGAGGTGCTCGGCGCCGGCGAGGTGCCGTACCGGAACGAGTACGTCCCCGTGTGGTTCTTGGTGTCGATCGAGCCGTTCAGCGTCACCGTCGTCGCGGTCACCTTCGTGGCGGCCAGCGTCGTCACGGCCGGGGGGTCGATCGTCTTGAAGCTGATGGTCTCGCCCTGCCGGGTCCCGCCTGTCGTGGTGGCGACGAGTCTCACGAAGTAGGTGGTCGCCTCGGTGAGCCGGCCCAGCGCCCCCGTCACGGACCGACTGCCGGTGCCGGCCGAGATCGTTCTCGCGGCCGTCGAGGTCCCGAGCGCGGTGGTCGTCCCGTACTCGAAGGAGTAGGTGCCGGCAAGGCCGCCCGTGTCGATCCTCCCGCTCACCGTCGCCGCGATCCCGCCGATGCTCTGCATCCCCAGCGTGGTCACCACGGGCGGCGGGCCGGCCGTGGTGAAACTGAGGGTCGCGCCCCGCGTCGTCCCGCCGATGGTCGTGGCTACGAGCGCCGCGAAGTACGTCGTTCCCTGCTTCAGGCCCGTCACGTCGGTCGACACGGGTTGCGCGCTCATCGAGGCGCCGAGCGTGGCCTCCGGTGTCCGCGACAGCAGATCGGTCGTCGTCCCGTACTCGAAGTGGTAGCTGGCGGCGACGTTCTGATTGGCAATCGCTCCGCCCAGCAACGCCGTCGTCGTCCCGACGTTCGTCGGGGCGGACGTGGTCACAACCGGACTGAGGGGCAGCGTCGCGAAGGCGAGCGTCGCGCCCTCCCCGGTCCCGATGGAGGTCGTGGCGACGAGCTTGAAGTAGTACCTGGTGCCGGGGGCGAGCAGGATCAGACCGGAGGAGACCTGCTGGTCCGCCGCGCTCGCAAGCAGCGACTGCGGACCCGTCGAACTGCCCAACGCATCCGTAGTGCCGTACTCGAAGTGGTAGCTGCCGGCAACGCCCCGGGTGTTGACCGTCCCGTTGACCGTCGCACTGGCGGTCAGGATGTTCGTCGCCTGCGTCGTGATCACGCTCGGTCCCAGCGCCGCAGTCGTGAAGTCAACGATCCCTCCCCGTCTGGTGGCGCCCGCGATGGTCGCCACGAGCTCGACGTGATAGAGCGTCGTCGGGTGGAGCCCGGTGACGGTCGCCGACACCGCCTGGGGCGCAGCCGCGGCCAGCGTCGTTTCGGGAGTCGACGAGGTCAGCGTTGCCGCGTCCGCGCGGTACTCGAAGTGGTAAGACGCCTCAAGGTCACCGTGGTCCACGCTCCCGTTGAGTGTCGCTGTCGCGGCGGTGACGCCGGTCGCGGTCGCGGTCGCGGTCGCGGTCGGGACGGTTGGGGTCGCCTGTGCGGTCGCACTACTTGGGCCACCGACGATCAGGGTCAGCAGCACCACGGCGGTCACTGCTGGCGAGCGCCTTCTGGTGCCCCACGTCAACGCCCCGGCCAAAGTCCTGGCTTGCACGACGTGCCCCCACTCCGCCAGCGCACCAGAACGATGAGCCGATCATCGACCCGACAGCGACCCCCGCCACTGCGCCTTCTGCGACGCTCACACAGGTGATACCGTACGGTGTTCGGTATTAAACTGGCCCTGGTTGCCGTTGTCAACCACAGGGCAGGGTCGTCCCCATGCCACGTCTCGCCGCCGCCCGTGAAACCCAGCTGACCCGTCTCGAAATCGCCGCCGAAGCGCTGCGTCAGTTCGACGCCCGCCCGACCGAGCCAAGCATGCGCAGCCTGGCGGCAGCGCTCCACGTCGCCCCTACCGCGATCTACCACCACTTCCCCTCGCGGGCGGCGATCTTCCAGGCGGCGGTCGAACTGGTCTGGAACGAGGCCATGGCCGAGACGCTGTGCCTCGTGCCGGCGCCGCTGCAGGCGGATCCCGTGGATGTCCTCGTCGCTATCGGCGTGGCGACCCGGCGCGCGTGGCTTGCTCATCACCGCGTCGCGCGCTTCATGGCCGCCACCCCGGAGTCAACGGCGTTCACGCGCACCGCGCTCGGGTTCATAGCCGGCCTGCTCGAGCGCCTTCAGCTCGACGACGAGCAGCTGGTGACCGCGTTCCATAGCTACAGCTCCTTCATGGTCGGCGCGGTGCTCTTCGCCGCCGATCGCAAAACCGCCAACGAGCAGCTGGCCGAAGGCCGCGGCGCGACCGCCAAAGCCCCCCGCTCGCCGGCGGCCACGCCTTCCGTCGCCAGCGCCGCGACGCACGATGTCCTCACCACCCTCCTGAACTTGTCGACCACCGACCCCGCAAGAGACGAACGCCTTTTCGAGACCGGCCTGCGACGGCTCGTCGTCAGCCTGAGCGGAGAGAAAAGGCCCTGACGAAGCGGTTGCGACGCGCCGGCGCGTTCTTCGGCCGGTCTGTCGGGCGCAGCCGGGAGCCTTTTCGTTGAGGCGACCTCGCCCGCTAAGGGTTCCGCTTCTCGCATGGAAGCAGGCGCGCGATGAGTTGCGCGGCGCCGGGCTGTCTTACGCGCATGAGCTCCATCACCGCGCAGACGCACGCAACGCTCGACGGCGTCATCAACGCCTCGCCCGTCGACACGCTGTTGCCGTACATGAGCGACGCCGGCCGGCAGGGAGCGCTCGATCTCGCGCTGGCGGCCGACGCGCTGCAGCTCGCGCGCGAGACCTGGCAGGGCCTGGCCCGGGCGTGGCGCGACCAGACCGGCCCGATGGCCGAGCGGCTCAACGCGATGCCGAAGTACGTCGTGTCCGCAACGCTTGAGTCCGCTGAGGAGTGGGAGCACACCACGATCGTCAGCTACGACGACATCGCCGGCCTGCGCGAGCGCGAGCAGCTTCTGAGCTACGGCTGCGGGCGCCTGGCGCGCGATCTGCTGACCGACGGGCTCCTCGACCTACTGGTGCTCTCGCTCACGCCCGTCGTGGCGGGCAGTGGCCGGCGGCTGTTCGACGACCCCGACCACCTCGTCCGGCTCCGCCTCACCGACAGCACGACCTTCGAGACCGGCGCCCTACGTCTGTTCCTCAGGCCGGACCACGCCTGACCGACGCAGCAGCGGCGGGCCCGCGAGACCGCTGATGCTCCGTGCCAGACCGACGGGCCGCCGGTTCGCCTTGCACCGCCGTGGGTGTGGCCCTCAGCCGCGTGCGCCGCTGTAGTCCACCGCCTCGCCGACCTGGAACTCGTACGGGCGACCGTGGTGCGCTCCGACGATCAGCAGCTGTGTGGGGGCCTTGCGCGTCGTGGCGCCCTTGGTGACGCTCACCGCGACGACCATCTTGATCTGCTTCTTGGCCTTCTGGAGCTTCTTGAGCTTGCTGGTCTCGCTGCTTGACAGATCGTGCTTGAAGTTGCTGACGGCGGGATTGCCAGGGAGCGTCTTGACGACCGAGGAGATTTCGCGCTTTGCGATTCCCGCCGCTTTCGCGGTCGCGGCGGTCAGGGTCAACGTCACTCGGACCTCCGATCCAGCGCACGCTGCCGCATCGTACGGCGAGCAGAAGATGCGGTTCGAGCTGGCGCGATTGCCGCCGTACACGATGTCGAGGTCCCCGACCGTCACTTCGACCGACTTGGGGAACGCGGTGCTCGGCGGAGGGACGGGGTCGCCCTGCGCGCCCGCGACCGCCGCCGGTCCAGCGACGACGCAGCAGCCGCTCAAGATTCCTAAAGCAATGCGATACACAAGTGAGGTCTTTCTGTTCAAAACGGATACCCGGGGGGCTCAGTCAGCCTGCACCGTAGGGCGGAATGTTCTGCAGGATCGCCGGGCGAGGGTCGGCTGGCTGCTCCGGGCGAGGCCGGCTTTCGACGTGCGCTCCCGTTGGTCCTCGGTTGTCGAGGCCCGGCACCCCGATGAGCACGACTTCCCACGCGCCGTCTGCTCCGGGCCGCGCCGCGCGCAGACCACCGCCCGCACCATCTGCGTTCTTGCGCTTCGCCAGCGCGCGAGCCTCAGCCTCGGTCATCTGGTGAGCGTATGCCAGTCATCGAAGCGGCAGCCGAATCTTTATCGGGCAGCGAGGACGTCCCTGGGTCGTGCGGCACCGTCGCTGAGCGGGCCGG
>JAOPZU010000084.1 GCA_025963955.1 Solirubrobacterales bacterium | reverse complement strand
CCCGTCTGGGCCGGGGGCGCCGACGAGCTGCAGCTGCGCGCCGCCCGGGCCCTCCACGGTGGGCGCCTGCAGCTCGTCAGCGCGCCCGCGGCGGCGGTGCCGGTCGCCCACGCCCACGTCCAGGCCGCGAGCCTGCGCCAGGCCTCGGCGGGTGCCCCACCGATCATCCCGCGCGCGGCCTGGGGAGCGGAGGGCGTGCCGCCGCGCGCGGCTCCCAGCTACGCCGCCGTCAGCCTCGCCTTCGTCCATCACACCGTCTCCGCGAACACCTACGCCGCCGCCGACTCGGCGCGAATCGTCCTGGCCATCGCGAAGTACCACCGCGACTCCAACGGCTGGAACGACATCGGCTACAACTTCCTCGTCGACCGCTTCGGCCAGGTCTTCGAGGGCCGCGCGGGCGGGATCGACCGGGCGGTCATCGGCGCGCAGGCCGGCGGCTGGAACAGCCAGTCCACCGGCATCGCGACGATCGGCGACTTCGACCAGGCGGCCTTCCCCGACGCGGCGCTGGCGGTTCTCGCGCGGCTCATCGCCTGGAAGCTGACGCTGCACGCGGTCCCCACGAGCGGGACGGTCAGCCTCGTCTCGGGCGGGGGCAAGGAGAATCGGTACCCGTACGGGCGGACCGTGGTGCTGAACCGGGTCAGCGGGCACCGCGACGGGTGCACCACCGACTGCCCGGGGGCCGTCCTCTACGGGCAGCTGGACGAGTTGCGGCGCCGCGTCGCCGCCCTGGGTCCGGTCCTCTCCACCGCCGTCGCGAAGGCGACGCTCGCGGCCGCGGCGCCCCGGGTGGCGTTCGGGCAGGACGTCGTCCTCACCGGCCAGATCCTGCGGGCGGACGGGACGCCCGGCGAGGACGTGCTGGTCAGCGTCCAGAAGCGCACGAGCAGCGGCGGCTGGGTTCGCGTGGCCACCGCCCGCACGGGCGCCGACGGCCGCTTCGAGACCCGCGTGCCGTGGAAGCGCGAGGCGCCGCTGCGCGCGCAGGCGCAGCTCGCGCCCGGAACGGGTGGGCGCGTGCGCTCCGGCGAGCTGCGCGTCGCGCTGGACCCGGTCCTCGCGGTCACCGCACCGGCCGAGCGATCGCGGGTGCTGGCCGGCGGGACGGTCGCCCTGCAGGGGACGGTCGGCCCGTCCACGGCCGTGCGCGTTCTGGTCGAGCGGCAGGAGAAGAGCGGGCGCTGGGTCGACGCGGGCTCGGTGCTCGGCACGACGACGAGGACGAGCTTCGCCGCACCGGTCCCGCTGAAGCAGCCCGGGCTCTACCGGCTGACCGCGGTGTGCGGCCCGTCGGGGGCACGGATCCGCGCCGCGCCGATCTTCGTCCGGGCCGTGCGCAGGGCGACCAGCCTGCGCGGCGGCGAGGGGGGCGCGAGCGCGCCTGCGCGCTAGGCTCGAAGCCGTGCCGTCCGCGTCCCGTAACCGCCTGCCGAGCTCCCCGCTCATCGTCTTCCTGCGGTGGTACCTGCCCGCGATCGTCTGCCTGGTCGGGCTCGTTCTCATCGCGCTTGCCGGCGCCAGCGAAGACAGCCTGGAGGGCGGCGCGGCCATCATCGGCGCGGGCCTCTCGATCTGGCTGATGAACATCCTCTGGCGGGTCGGCATCAGCGGCGACGACGACCGCGACGACGAGCAGGCCGCGCGCGAGTACTACGACGCCCACGGCCGCTGGCCGGACGAGCCGTCGCGGCGCTGATCGCCCGCGAAGACAAGAATCAGTCTCAGCTTTGCTAGGATCCGGCGACGGTCATGGTCGACGTCTTCCAGCTCCCGTTCGTCCAGCGCGGCCTCGCCGAGATCCTCGTCCTGGCGCTCGGGGCCGGGGTCATCGGGACGTGGATCGTGCTGCGGGGCCTGGCCTTCTACGCGCACGCGGTCGGGACGGCCGCCTTCCCCGGACTCGTCCTCGCGGACGGGATCGGCTTCTCGGCGACGCTGGGCGCCGCCGGCACCGGGCTGCTCGTCGCGCTCGGCGTGGGGGTGCTGGCCCGGCGCGAGGGTGCCGCCGACCGCTACGACTCGCTGACCGCGCTCGTGCTCGTCGGGGCGCTGGCCACGGGCGTGATCCTCGCCAGCGACGTCTTCCACTCGGGCGCGAACGTCGAGACGCTGCTGTTCGGCAGCCTGCTCCTGGTCGACGGCCACGACATCGCCTTCGCGGCCGTGGCCAGCGGCGCGTCGCTCCTCGGCGCCTTCCTGCTGCACACGCGCTGGCTGCTGACCGGCTTCGACGCCCGCACCGC
This sequence comes from Solirubrobacterales bacterium, assembly GCA_025963955.1. Classification (GTDB taxonomy): domain Bacteria; phylum Actinomycetota; class Thermoleophilia; order Solirubrobacterales; family Solirubrobacteraceae; genus Paraconexibacter. Next base: position 814 of record JAOPZU010000084.1, on the reverse strand, counting down.
CCCCGCGCTGGGCGCGCGGTCGGCCGTCCCGGACGCGGTGCTGCTCGGCCTAGTGGCGCTGCTGGCCGTCGCCGCGCTGGCGACCCTCGGAGCGCTGCTGGCGACCGCGGTGCTCGTCGTCCCCGCCGCGACCACGCGCCTGCTCTGCTCGCGGCTGTGGCCCTGGCAGGTGGCGACCGTCGCGCTCGTCGCCGCCGAGGGGACCGTCGGCCTGTACCTCTCGGTGGAGGCCAACGCCCCGCCCGGCGCCGCGATCGCCGTGCTCTCCAGCGGGGTCTTCGCGGTGGTCGCGATCGGCCGCGTGCTGTGGACCCGGCGCGGGGCGGGCAGCCGACGCCGCACCCGCCCGGTCCTTGCCGTCCTGGCGCTCCTGGGCCTCGGGGTGGCGGGGTGCGGATCGGGCGACGACAGCGCGGGGGCGCGGCCGGGCGCCCTCCAGGTCGTCGCCACCACCACGCAGGTCGCCGACCTCGTGCGCAACGTCGGCGGGAACGACGTCCGGGTGAGCCAGCTCCTGCGGCCCAACACCGACCCGCACGAGTACGAGCCGCGTCCGCAGGACGTCCTGCGGACCGCGGCCGCGGAGCTCGTCTTCGCCAGCGGCGACGGGCTGGACCGCTGGATCGCCGACGTCGTGGACCAGGGCGGGGGGTCGGTCCGTACGGTGGACCTCGCGAGCGCGCTGCCCGGGCAGCTGCCGGGGGACACCTCGGGCCCGGAGGCGTCCGCCCACGACCCGCACTGGTGGCACGACCCCCGCAACGCCGCCGCGGCCGTCCGCGAGATCAGCACGGCCCTGCAGGCCGCGGCCCCG
>JAOPZU010000059.1 GCA_025963955.1 Solirubrobacterales bacterium | reverse complement strand
CCGGGCGGCCGTCGACGACCCCCGCGGAGACCGCCGCGACGGAGCCGGTCAGCGGGGAGACGTGCAGCAGCCCCTCGCGCTGGAGCCGCCGGGTCGCCAGGGCCAGCGCGACGTACGCGCCCGTGATCGACGCGCAGCGGGTGCCGCCGTCGGCCTGGAGCACGTCGCAGTCCAGGTAGACCGTCCGCTCGCCGAGCCGGGCAACGTCGACGACGCCGCGGACCGAGCGTCCGATCAGGCGCTGGATCTCCATCGTGCGCCCGTCCGGCCGGCCCCCGGAGCCCTCGCGGCGCTTGCGCTGCCCCGTCGACGCGGGCAGCATCCCGTACTCGGCCGTGACCCATCCGGTCCCGCGGCCCTTCATCCAGCGCGGCACCTGCTCCTCGACCGACGCGGTGCAGATGACGCGGGTCTCCCCGAGCGAGATCAGCGCGCTGCCGGTCGCGGTCCGGACGTATCCCGGCTCGATGGTGACCGGTCGCAGGCCGTCGGCCGCGCGGTCGTAGGAGCGGGCCGGCGCGCTCATGAGAGGACCCGGGCGCCGGACGGCTGCGCGTGGCGGGCGACGTCGACCTGGACGACCTCGCCCAGCGGCATCTGCAGGAAGCGCGTGCCCAGCGCCCGGAAGGGCTCGGGGTCCCCGGTGCACAGGAAGGAGTACTCGCCCTCTGGGCGGGCCGGGTCCTCGCGCCCCTGCGCGGCCAGCGAGCGCGAGCCGAGGACGTGCTCGACCTGGCGGGCCAGCGGCACGCCGGAGGCGATGATGGTGACCCCCGGCCCGAGGATCCGCTGGAGCATCGGGCGGACCAGCGGGTAGTGCGTGCAGCCGAGGACGACGGTGTCCACCCGCGCCTCCCGCAGCGGCGCGCAGTACCGCCGGACGGTGTCCACGACGCGCTGGTCGAACGGGAAGCCGCCCTCGATGATCGCCGTCAGGTCGGGGCACGGCACCTGGACGAGGTCCACGTGCGGGTCGGCCGCCGTGATGGCCTCCGCGTAGGCCCCGCTCTGAACGGTCGCGGTCGTCGCCAGCAGCCCGACGCGGCCGTTGCGCGTGGCCGCGACGGCGTGCACGGCGCCCGGCCGCACGACGCCGATCACGTCCACCCCGAGGGTCGTCCGCATCATCCGCTCCTGCAGCGCCGGGAGGGCCGCGGCCGTCGCCGAGTTGCACGCGACGACGAGCAGCTTGACCTGCCGTCGCAGCAGCTCCTCCGCGATCTGCAGCGAGAACTCCTGCAGCTCGGCCGCCGAGCGCTCCCCGTACGGGAAGCGCGCCGTGTCGGCGAGGTAGACGAAGTCCTCCTGCGGCAGCTGCACCAGGAGCTCGTGCAGCACGGTGAGACCCCCGACGCCGGAGTCGAAGACTCCGATCGGGCGATCGGCGGGGGAAGGACGGGACACGGCCGCCATGGTACGGCGGAGGCAGGCCGGACCCGCCGTCGCCCGCTCACTTGTTGCCGTCGCCGACCGAGCCGATGACGCTCGACAGCTTCTTGCCGATGGTGTCCGCGATGTTGAAGTGCTTGCCGGCACCCGACGCGACGACCGCGCTGAGGATCGCGCCGATGAGCAGGATCAGGGCGACGTACTCGACGGTGCCCTGCCCCTGCTCGTGGCGTTCGCGGAGCGCCAGGCGGCGCATCTGGAGCGCGACGGAGGCACGGCGGGCGAGGTGGGCGGGACGGGTGGTGAGCGCGTTGGATGGCATGGTTCGGTTCTCCCGGATCGAGGTGTTCTGGGGCGCCGCCGGACGGCGACACCGGGTCGACCGACAGCGTCCGCCAGCCCCCTGCGACGCCACAACCGCACACCTGCGCCGGAACGGCGCGGACTTCGCGCCGAGTCCTGCGCAGGCCCGGACCGCAACCTTCGGCCCGGCGAAACGTGCACACTGGACACGCTCGTGCGCGCCCTCGTCATCACCAACATGTGGCCCTCGGAGGCCGACCCGGGCTTCGGCGCGTTTGTCGCCGACCAAGTGGCCGCGCTGCGGGAGCTCCCGGACGTCGAGGTCGACGTCTTCCACTTCGGGCCCGGCGGTTACCTGAAGGCCATCCGCGACCTCCGTGCCACGCACGACGCCCACGAGTACGACGTGCTGCACGCGCACTTCGGGCTGACGCTCGTCCCCGCGGTCGCGTTGCGTGGCGCCCCGCTCGCGGTGACCATGCACGGGACCGACCTGCGGCACCCGCGGTCCGGCCGCGTCACCCGGGCGCTGCTGCCCCTGACCGCTCTGCCCGCGGCCGTGTCCTCGGACCTCGCGACGGAGATCGCCGGCGCCGGCGTCGGCCGCCGCGTCGCCGTGCTGCCGTGCGGCGTGGACCTGGAGCGCTTCGTCCCGATCGGGCGGGCCGAGGCGCGGCGGCGGCTGGGGCTCGACCCCCACGAGCCGTGTCTGTTGTTCCCGGCCGATCCCGCGCGGCCCGGCAAGCGGCACGACCGCGCGATCGACGTGGCGAACGGCGTGCGGCTGCTGTCTCTGGGCGGCGTTCGGCCACCTGAGGTCCCGCTGTGGATCAACGCGGCGAACGCGGTCGTGCTGCCCTCCGAGGCGGAGGGCTTCGGCCTCGCTGTCCTGGAGGCGCTGGCCTGCGACGTTCCCGTGCTCGCGACTCCCGTCGGGATCCACCCCGTCGCCCTCGCCGAGCTCGACGGCGTCCTGTGCGCGCCCTACGACACCGAGACCTGGCGTGCGGCCCTGGCACCGCACCTGGCCGTGCCCGAACCCCGGGTGTCGGGGCGCCGGCGCGCGGCGCTCTGGTCCTCGGAGCGCATGGCCCGGCGGGTCGCCGCGGCCTGGTCGGAGTTGGCACCTCCGCGGCTATACTCCGCCGCCGCGGGCTCGGGAGAGGCCCCGCACCCCTCATGACCGGACGCCTGTCAAAGCTCCGCCGCCGGAGCGACACCACGCCCGTCGGCCCGGCCCCT
>JAOPZU010000038.1 GCA_025963955.1 Solirubrobacterales bacterium | reverse complement strand
AAGGTGCAGCCGGAGAGGTCGAGGACGACCAGCCCCGCCGCCGCGTCGGCGATGGCGGCGTCGGCGGCACTGCGCAGCCGGTCCACCCCGGCGACGTCCACCGCGCCGGCGACCGCGATGCCGAAGTGCCCGTCGACGGACGTCGTCGCGACCGACAGCAGCTGCGGCCGAGGGGCGGAGGGTTCGCTACCGGTGGAGCTCATGGAGCCCATGACGCTAGCGACTGGGCGGCGGCGGTGGTCAGGCCGGGACGAGGTCGGCCGCGACCCGGGAGGCCGTCGCAGCGGCCGCAGTGCGCCTGCGCACCGTCACCCGCCCGCCCTTGGCCGGGACGTGCGCCACGCCGCGGAACGCCCACGGCTCGTCCGGAGCGCCCGGATCGCCGACCAGCTCGACGCGCTGGAGCAGCGTGCGCAGGACGACGTCCATCTCCATGTGAGCGAACGCCGCCCCGATGCAGCGGCGCACGCCGCCGCCGAACGGGATCCACGAGTAGGTCTCAGGCTTGGCCGCCAGGAAGCGGTCGGGGAGGAAGCGGTCCGGCTCCGGGAACAGCGCGGGGTCGTAGTGCGTGAGGCCTGCGGAGAGCCCGATGCGCGTGCCGAGCGGGAGCACGTGGCCGGCCAGCTCGTACGGCTCGCGGACCAGGCGGCCGCTGAAGGCGATGACCGGACGGCTGCGCTGGACCTCGCGGATCGTCGCGTCGCGCAGCGCGCGGCCGCCGGCGTCGACCTCGTCCCTGAGCCGCCGGGTGAGCTCGGGGTGGCGGCGCAGGCGCTCGACCGTCCAGGCCAGCGAGCCCGCCGTCGTCTCGTGGCCGGCGGCGAGCAGGGTGACGAGCTGGTCGCGGATCTCGGCGTTCGCCATCGGCGTGCCGTCCGTGTGGCGGGCCTGCACGAGCATCGCGAGGATGTCCTCGCGGGCGTCGAGGCCCGGGTCGATCCGGGCGCGGTCGATGAGCAGGTCCAGGCGCGCGTCAACGGCCGCGCGGTGGCGCAGGAAGCGGCCCCACGGGCTGAGCGGGCCGAGGTCCTTCTGGAAGCCGCGGAGGATCGCCATCCTGGAGCCGGACTCGACGAACGGCGGGATCAGGCGCTCGAGCTCGTCGAGGTCCTCCCCCGCCGCCCCGAAGACCGCACGCAGGATCGCGCGGAGCGTGATCGTCAGGAACGACGGCGCGGTGGCGAACTCCACGCCCTGCGGCCAGCGCTCGATCTCCTCCGCGGCGATGTCGGCGATGAGCTGCTCGTAGGCCTGCATGCGGCGGCCGTGGAAGGGCGGCAGCAGCAGCTTGCGCTGCTCCAGGTGGTAGTCCTCGTCGATCCCGAGCAGCGAGTGGCGGCCGAGGATCGCCCGGAGCGGGCTGCCGGTCCCGGCGTGCAGCGCCGTCGGCGAGGCCGTGAAGACCTGCTTGGCGAGCACCGGGTCCGCCACGACGACGAACGTGCCGAGCGCGTGGACCCGCACCGAGAAGACGTTCCCGTACCGCCGCCGCGCGCGCTCGAGGTTCGGCCGCTGCCGCGACAGCGCCGCGATCGTCTGCAGCGTCGTCGGCATCCGCGGTCCGGGCGGCAGGCTCGTCCTCACGTCACTCATGGGCGGATGGTACTCCGTGGTACCGCGTTTGGCCAGGCGGCCAGTAGCGGCGTCCTTTTTGCCCCCCCGTGGGGGTGAAAAAACGACGCCGCACCTGCACCCCGCGGGCTGAGCGGAGGATCGTCCCGCTCAGGGCGGGACGATCCTCCGCTCGCCGCGACCGACCCCTAGAGCAGCGAGGCCCGCAGTCCCCCGTCGAGGTTGTACTCGCCCGCCGTGCAGAAGCCGGCCCGGTCGCTCGCGAGGAACGTCGCCAGCGCGGCGACCTCCGCCTCGGTGCCGTAGCGGCCCTGCTTCATCGCGATGAACGCGTCGAAGTCCGGGATCCCCATCGCCTCCAGGCCCAACGCGTCCGCGAACGTCTTCTTGTGCGGCTTGACGAGCTCGGTGTCGATGAAGCCCGGGCAGATCGCGTTGGCCCGGACGCCGTGCTCGCGCATCTCGATCGCGATCGTGCGGGTGAGGTTCACCGCGCCCGCCTTCGCCGCCGCGTAGGACGAGATCAGCGGGGAGCCGGCCTGCGCGGTCACCGAGGCGATCGTCACGAGCGCTCCGCCGCCGGACGCCGCCATCGCGCCCGCCGCGTGCGTCAGCGTCAGGAAGACGCCGTCGAGGTTGACGGACGTGACCTTGCGCCAGTCCGCGAGCGACATGCCGACCGCAGGCTGCACCGTGGCGACGCCCGCGTTGGCCACTGCGATGTCGAGACCACCGTGCTGGGCCACGACCTCGGCGATGAGCGCCGCGACCTGCTCCTCGCTCGTCACGTCCGCGGTGATGGCGGACGCGCTGCCGCCGATGCCCTCGGCTGCGGCCTGGACCGCGTCCCCGTCGATGTCCGAGAGCACGACGGTCGCGCCCTCCGCGGCGTACCGCGTGGCGACCGCGAGGCCGATGCCCTGCGCGGCGCCCGTGAGCACCGCGATCTTCCCTTCCAGCTTGCCGGCCATCAGAGCAGCCCTCCCGAGATTCCACCGTCAAGGACATAGTGCGAGCCGGTCGTCCACGCGGCCTCGTCCGACCCGAGGAACGCCACGACCTCGGCGACCTCCTCCAGGGTGCCGTAGCGCCCCTGCTTCACCGCGACGACGTCGCCGAACTCCATGCCCGTCATCGCCGCAACGGCGGGCGCCAGGCGCTGCACCATCGGCGTGTCGATGAACGCCGGGCAAACCGCGTTGACGCGAATCCCCGCGTCTCGGAGCTCGATCGCGCAGACCTCACTGAAGCGGATGACCGCGGCCTTCGAGGCGCAGTAGGCGCTCAGCAGCGGGCACCCTCCGACGCCGGCCACCGAGGCGATGTTGACGATCGCGGCGTCCCGCCCTGAGGCGGCAGCCGCCGCCAGCGCCGGCACCGCCGCCTTGGAGCAGCGGAAGACGCCGGTGACGTTGATGTCGACGAGGGTCATGAACTCCTCCTCCTCGGTCTCCACCATCGGCTTGCCGATCTCCACGCCGGCGTTGTTGACGAAGAGGTCCAGGCCGCCGAGGGCGTCCGTGGTCGCGGCGATGGCGGCCGTCACCTGGTCCATCGACCGCACGTCGCAGCCCACGCCGAAGTGGCCCTCGCCGAGCTCGGCCGCTCGGGCCTTGGCGCCCGCCTCGTCCATGTCGCTGATGGCCACGCGGGCACCGCCCGCCGCCAGTCGCTGGGCGATCGCCCACCCGATGCCACTCGCGGCACCGGTGACGTGCGCCAGCCGTCCTTCCAATTCGAGGTCGCTCATGCGAGGACGCTAGAAGCGCGAGGGCCACAGTTGCCTGTGGCCCTCGGACAACCTCGTCGGTGTCGCCTGTGCCAGACGACCTACCCGCTCAGACGGACTTGCGCCGCCCGTTCAGCAGCCCGAAGACCTTCTGCAGCGCCTTGGTCGTGCGGGGCTTGTAGGGATACATGTGCACCTCGTGCTTCATGTGGTACTTCGACACCAGGATGGCCTGCTGCTGGCAGTACTTGCGGATGCCGCCGGCACCGTGGCGCGACCCGAGGCCGGACGCCTTCGCGCCGCCCATCGGCAGCTCGAGCGCCATGTAGTTCATCAGCGCGTCGTTGACGCAGACCGCGCCCGCGTCGACCCGGCGGGCGACCGCCTCGCCGCGCACGACGTCCTTGGAGAAGACAGACGCGCCGAGGCCGTACGGCGAGTCGTTGGCCATCCTGATGGCCTCCTCGGTGTCCGCCACCTTCATGATCGGAAGGGTCGGCCCGAAGGTCTCCTCCGTCATGCACTCCATCGTGTGGTCGACGTCGACCAGGACGGTCGGCTCGTACCAGTACCCGCCCTTGCCCTCGTGGCCGCGCTTGCCGCCGATGAGCACCTTCGCGCCCTTGGCCTTCGCGTCCTCCACGTGACGCTCGACGATGTCGACCTGGGGCGGGAAGGTCATCGAGCCGACGTCGCTGGCGCCCGGCCCGGTGGACACGTCGTTGCGCAGGTCCTTCATGTTGTCCATCACCTTCGCCAGGAACTCGTCGTAGACCGGCGCCTCGACGTACACGCGCTCGACGGAGATGCACGTCTGGCCGCCGTTGAACATCGAGTAGTAGACGGCGTGGCTCGCCGCGCGGTCCAGGTCGGCGTCGGCCATGACGATCATCGGGTCCTTGCCGCCGAGCTCCAGCGACACCGGTGTGAGGGTCTCGGCCGCCCTGGCCATGACCTTCTTGCCGGTCGCGGTCGATCCCGTGAACATGACCATGTCGACGACGTCGACCAGCGCCGCACCCGCGCCGCCGCGGCCGGTGGCGATCTGGAAGACGCCCTCCGGGACGCCGCACTCGAGCAGGCCCTCGAGCAGGACCTGCGAGGTCAGCGGCGTGATCTCCGACGGCTTGAGGATCACGGCGTTGCCGGCGGCCAGCGCCGGGACCGCGTCGCCGAAGGAGTTGGCGAGCGGGTAGTTCCACGGTCCGATGACGCCGATGAGCCCGAGCGGCTTGTACCGGAGGATCAGCTTCTTGCCGGCGAGCAGCTTGGCCGCGGTCTTGACGCTCTCGTCGGCGAGGTACTCCGGCGCGTTCTTCGGCCAGAAGCCGAACGCGCTCATGCCGTAGCCCCAGTCGGCCATCTGCGCGTCCTCGTAGGTCTTGCCCGTCTCGGACATGACGACGCGGATGACGCGGTCGGCGTTGTCCGTCAGCCACTTCTGCATGTTCATGAGGACGCGGCCGCGGCCCTCGAAGCCCATCGCCTCCCACGCCGGCTGCGCGGCGCGCGCCCGGGCGGCCATGGCGGCGATCTCGTCCGCCCCCATGTCGGGGACGTGGGCGATGATCTCGCCGGTCGCGGGGTTCTCTACGGGGATGTCCGTGCTCGACGGGGCTCCCCCGTTCACGGAGTCCTGGTCGGACTGCTTCTCAACGGTAGCCATACGGATTCCCTCTCCAAGGTCTCTCTGGAACGCTCGACAGTGAGTCAAGCCTAGCGGAGGAGGGCCGCACGGCGGGCGGGCTGACCGCTGGGCCAGCCCGCCCAGGGAGGCGGATCAGTCCGTGATCTTCACGGTCTCGATCGCCGCGCCGTCCTTCGGCTTGTCGCGACCGTCCGTCGGCAGCGCCTCGAGGGCGTCGACCGCGTCCATGCCGTCGGTCACCTGGCCGAACACGGTGTGCTTGCCGTCGAGCCACGGCGCCGCGTCCGTCGTGACGATGAAGAACTGCGAGCCGTTCGTGTTCGGGCCGGCGTTCGCCATGGCGAGCGCACCGCGCACGACCTTGTGGCTGTTGAACTCGTCCTCGAAGGTGTAGCCGGGGCCGCCGGTGCCGGTGCCCTGCGGGCAGCCGCCCTGGATCATGAAGTCCTTGATGATGCGGTGGAACGCGAGCCCGTCGTAGAAGCCATCGTTGGCGAGCTTCTTGAAGTTCTCGACCGTCTTGGGGGCGTCGGCGTCGAACAGCTCGAAGGTGATCGGGCCGGCGGACGTGTTCATCACGGCCTGGGACATGTGGGGGCCTTTCGGGTGGGGTCTCTTCGTGCGTGACGCACGTGCCCGGAGGCTAGCCCCTCAGATTGACTTCGGTCACCCGCACCGTCGGGCCCTTCGGCGGCGGGGTGGTGAACCACAGCAGCACGTAGCGGAAGCGCGAGCCGGTCGCGCCCGGACCGGGCAGGCGGATCTTCTCCTCGTCGTCGCCCTTGACGTTGCCGCCCGTGGTGGTCTGGTCGACCTTGGACTGGGACGCGACGTGCTCCCAGCGCGTATCCAGGATGTCGGGCGGGAGCGCGCTGCCCACGGCGCCGTAGACCTCGAGGCGGCCGCCGGGGGTCGTCGTCCCGAGGTCGATCTCCTTGACGTTCCGCGCCTTCTCCAGGTCGATCAGCAGGCCGACCTGCATCGGGTAGCCGTCGTCGGGCGTGGTGACCGACCAGGCGGTCCGCGCGTTGCCGTCGTCGGCGTCGGCCGGGTCGCCCGAGCGCGTGCTGCGCTTGCTCGGCTCGTAGAGCGCGAGGGCGTCGGCGCCAAGCTCGATCTTCGTCAGCGTGACGGGCGTGGACGGCTCGTCCTTGCCGGTGGTGGTCGGGTCCGCGCCGTTCGTCGTCGTGTCCGTGCCGGTGCCGGTGCCCGGCGTGGAAGGCGCCGGCGCCGGCGCGCTCGGCGTCACCGGGGTCACGGGCACCACCGGCGTCGCGGGAACGACGGGTGTCGCCGGCGTCTTGGGCCTGGCGGCGCCACTGGCGGTCGGGGGCGTGGCGGGGGGCGGCGTCGTCACCGCGGGCGGTGCAGGAGCGTCCGGCACGGCGGCGACCTGGCCGGGAACGGGCGTCGCGCTGCCCGTCGAGGCCTTCGAGGCGTCGGTGTTCGCGTCCCCGGACAGCGCGGAGTAGGCGGCGATCACGGCCCCC
>JAOPZU010000007.1 GCA_025963955.1 Solirubrobacterales bacterium | reverse complement strand
GTACAGGGCCCCGACCACGAGGATCGCCACCAGGCCGATGCGGTACGGGAGCGAGAGCTGTTCCACCCTCTGAACGTCGGCGCCCGCGCGGCGGAACTTGAGCGGGCCCGGGGCCCGCCCTGGACGTCCGTCAGCCCGCCGACGGTGCCGGCGGCACGAGCGACTTCAGCCCGAGCTCACGCAGCTGCCCGTCGTCGACCGGAGCCGGTGCACCCGTGAGCGGGTCGCCACCGGAGGCCGTCTTCGGGAACGCGATCACGTCGCGGATCGATTCCTTGCCGGCCAGGATCGCGACGATGCGATCGATGCCCATGGCGATGCCGCCGTGCGGCGGCGCGCCGTACTTCAGGGCGTCGAGCAGGAACCCGAAGCGCGCTTCCGCCTCCTCGGCGCTGAGGCCGATCGCGTCGAAGACCTGCTGCTGGACCTCCGGAGTGTGGATCCGGATCGAGCCGCCGCCGATCTCCGTGCCGTCGAGGACCAGGTCGTAGGCCCGCGAGCCGACCGTGGCCAGGTCGTCGAACGAGCCGCTCGGTGCGGTGAACGGGTGGTGGATGGCCGTGAAGCCGCTGTCCGTCGCCTCGAACATCGGCCAGTCGACGATCCACAGCGGGTGGTGCAGGCCCTCCGGCACGAGGTCGAACCGCGCGGCCATCTCCAGCCGCAGCGCGCTCAGCGCCGCGGCCGCGACCGGCTCGCTGTCGGCGACGAAGAGCAGCAGGTCGCCCTCTTTCGCCTCCAGCGCCGCGTTGACCGCCGCGATCTGCTCCGGCTCGAAGAACTTCGCGAGGTTGCCGACCCAGGGGCGGGTGGGGTCGGGTCCTTCGCCCACGACGATCGGGGCGGTGGCCTTCGCGCCGTGGACGCGGACGACCTCGTTGAGGCCCTCCAGCTCCGAGCGCGAGAACTCGCGGGGGCCGGCGTTGAAGGCGCGAACGACGCCCCCTCCGGTGATGACGCCCTCGAAGACCTTGAAGGACGAGCCGCGCAGCAGCTCCGAGACGTCATGGATGTGCAGGCCGAACCGCGTGTCCGGCTTGTCGTTGCCGTAGGTGAGCATCGACTCGGCGTAGCTCATGCGCGGCCACGGGGTCGGCGGGACGGGGAAGTCGGCGGCCGCGAAGACGGCGCTCATGACCTCCTCCATCACGGCGATGACGTCCTCTTCCTCCACGAAGGCCATCTCGAGGTCCAGCTGCGTGAACTCGGGCTGGCGGAAGCCGCGCAGGTCTTCGTCGCGGAAGCAGCGCGCGATCTGGAAGTAGCGCTCGTAGCCGGCCATCATCAGCAGCTGCTTGAACAGCTGCGGGGACTGCGGCAGCGCGTAGAAGTTGCCCGGCTGCAGGCGCGAGGGGACCAGGAAGTCGCGGGCGCCCTCGGGCGTCGAGCGGGTCAGGATCGGCGTCTCGACCTCGAGGAAGTCCTGCGCGTCCAGCACGTCGCGCATCGTCTTCACGATGCGGTGACGCAGCGCCATCGTCTGCTGCATGCCCGTCCGCCGCAGGTCCAGCGCGCGGTGGGTCAGGCGCAGCGTCTCGTCGACGGGCGTGTCCTCGTTGACCGGGAACGGCGGCGTCTCGGACTCCGCGAGCACGTCCATCGACGTGACCGAGATCTCGATCGCGCCCGTCGGCAGGTTCGGGTTCACCTGCGCGGCGTCGCGGTCCACGACCTCCCCGACCGCGGAGACGACGTGCTCGGTGCGGAGCTTCTCGGCGGCCGCGAACGCCTCGCCGATCGACGTCGGATCCCCTTCCCGGCCCGGATGGAAGACGAGCTGCACCAGGCCGGAGCGGTCGCGCAGGTCGATGAAGATCAGGCCGCCGTGGTCCCGGCGGTTGTTGACCCAGCCGCTGACGCGGGCCGTGGACCCGCTGCGCGAGGCGTCCAGGTCACCGCACCAGGTGTCGCGGTAGGTGTTCGCGCTCGGCGTCTGCTGCATGTTGCTCATGTCGGATGGCGTCCCTTCAGGGCGCGGGCGATGACCGCGCTGGTGTCCGAGAGCGTCTCGTGCTCGCGCAGCTCGGTGTCGTTCAGATCGATGGTGCCGGCCGCGTCGTCCACGACGGCGACGAAGGTCGCCTTCACGCGTGCGGCCTGCTTGAGCGCGCCCTTCGTCGACCGCCCGGCCAGCTCCTGCTGCACCGAGAGGCCGGCGCGGCGTCCTTCGGCGGCCAGCGCGAAGGCGCTCACGCCCTCTCCGGCGACGTAGAGGTCGCACACGGCGACGCGGTGCGGGGACGGCTCGGCGGCGAGCAGGATGCGCTCCACCCCGGCGGCCCAGCCGATCCCGGGGGTGGCGGGCCCGCCGAGCTGCTCGGCGAGGCCGTCGTAGCGGCCGCCCCCACCGATGGCGCTGTTCAGCTGGTCGCTCTCGAACTCGAAGAGCGTGCGCGTGTAGTAGTCCAGGCCGCGCACGAGCGTCGGGTCGATGTCGTAGCCGACACCGGCGGCGTCGAGCCGCGCGCGGACGGCGGCGAAGTGCTCGGCGTCCGCGGGGTCGAGCTCGTCGAGCAGCAGCGGCGCCCCGGCCATGACCTCACGGGTGCCCGGGTCGTCCGCGTCGAAGGCGCGCAGCGGGTTCAGGTCGATCCGGCCGACCACCTCGGCGCTCAGCCGGTCCTCGTGCGCGCGCAGGTAGGCGACGAGGCGCTCCCGGTAGGCGGCACGGGTCTGCGGCGTCCCCAGCGAGCCGAGCCGCACGCGCAGCCCGCCGACGCCGACCTCGGTGAGGATCGCGTGGAGCAGGCAGATGAGCTCGGCGTCGACCGCGGGCCCCGCAACGCCGATGGCCTCCGCACCGACCTGCCAGAACTGGCGGTAGCGGCCGGCCTGCGGCTTCTCCGCCCGGAAGAAGGACTCCCAGTACCAGAGCTTCACGGGCTGCGGGAGCTTGTGCATCCCGTGCTCGAGGTAGGAGCGCACGATGGGCGCGGTCCCCTCCGGCCGCAGGGTCAGCGACCGGCCGCCCTCGTCCTGGAAGGTGAACATCTCCTTCTGGACGATGTCGGTGGAGCTGCCGACGCCGCGGGAGAACAGCTCGGTGACCTCGAAGGCGGGGGTCTCGATGCGCTCGTAGCCGGCGCCCTCGAGGATGCGGCGGGCGACACGCTCGAGCGCGAGGCGCTCGGGGGCCTGGTCCGGCAGGACGTCGTGCGTCCCCTTGGACGCCTGGAGCTTCGCGGACGCCACTTAGGCCAGCGACGTCAGGAACGGGTTGGTCGCGCGTTCGCGACCGAGGGTGGTCAGGCCCATGTGGCCCGGGTGCACGACGCTGTCGTCCGGGAAGCGCTCCATCAGCGTGGCGATCGACTGCAGCAGGACCTGGTGGTCGCCGCCGGGCAGGTCGGTCCGGCCGACGGACTGCTGGAAGAGCACGTCGCCGCTGAAGAGCATCGGCGCCACGTCCTCCGCGTCGCCCGTCTGGCGCGCGGCGTAGGTGACGTGGCCCGGGCTGTGCCCCGGGGTGAAGACGACGTCGATCTTCAGGCCCGCGAGCTGCAGGTGCTCGCCGCCGGCGACGAGCACGTCCGCGTCGTAGCTCTCGAACGGCCCGAAGCCCGGGTAGGGCACGTAGTCCATGACGTTCGCGAGGACCTGCTGCTCGAGCTCCGGGCAGTAGACGGGCGCGCCCGTGGCGCGCGCCACGGGCCCGACGGCACCGAG
>JAOPZU010000640.1 GCA_025963955.1 Solirubrobacterales bacterium | reverse complement strand
CCGCGACGGCGCCGCCGGCCCGCGCGGCCGGCTCGAGCGCTGCGTCCAGCGCCTCCTGCTCGGCGGCGCTCAGCGGACCGGGCAGCAGCAGGTTGCACGCGACCCCGTCGAGCTCCAGGCCGGCCTGCGTGCGCAGGCGCTCCCGCAGCGCGAGCGTCTCGCTCACGGGCGTCTCCTCGGCGGTGGTGACGGCGATGACGCCGGTGCGGCGGGGGTCGGAGAGCATCTCGTCGATCGTACGGCCCTGCCGGTTGATCGGACCGACGCGGGCGGCGTGCGCGAAGGTCCGCGGGGCGCCGAGCAGCGCCAGCCCGTGGCCGGTGGCGGGGGCGTCGACGACGACCAGGTCGTACGGGCGCGCCCCGGGCGTGCGGCGCACGTCCTGCGCGAGCTCCCAGATCTTGCCCACGGTCAGCAGCTCCCGCATGCCGGGGGTCGCCGCGGCGAGGTAGGTGAACAGGCGCGACGCGACCAGCGCGTCCGCCAGCGCCTTCAGCGGCAGCTGGTCCACCAGGTACTCCTGCATCGCGTGCTCGGGGTCGATCGAGATGTGGTGCAGGCCAGGGCCGACCTCGCGCTCCGCGAAGGCCGGGACGGCGCGGGCGTCCGCGGTGAGCGTGCGCGCCGCGTCCCCACGCGCGGAGACCTCGGCCACGATCACGCGCCGGCCCTGCGCCGCGGCGGCGACGCCGAGCGCGGCCGCGACCGTCGTCTTGCCCACGCCGCCCTTGCCGGTGACGAACACCAGGCGCTTGTCGAGCACGGCTCGCATGCTCAGAGCGGCCGCTCCTCGCCGTGCCAGTAGTCCACGACGTCCAGGCGGAAGGTGATGCCCCCGAAGTTGGCCTTGTTCGAGCGCGGGTAGAAGCAGATGTCGTTCGGATCGCGCGTGCCGTAGGCCAGGTAGGTCAGCCCGTCCTCGCCGGCCTGCAGCGTGTGGGCCACGCCGCTGTTCGGCGGCCGCACGAGCACGCTCCCGGGCCGGATCGGCAGCCGCTCCTCGCCCAGGACGGCGAACCCGTCACCCGCCAGGACGACGAACAGCTCCTCCTCGCCCGTGTGCCAGTGGGGCGGGCAGGAGAGCGTCCCGGGCGCCAGGACGTCGTGGCGCAGCCCGGAGCGGACCGAGCCCGCGGCCTTGGCCAGGTTGCGCTCGGTGATGGCAAAGCCCGGGCGCACCTCGTGCGCCTCCTCCACGTCCGCGAAGGCGACGACGGTGTCCGGGCGCCGGCTCGTCGGCCCGTCCGCCGGCAGCTCGAGCGGCCCCAGCGCCGCTTCCCGCTTGAACGGGTTCGGGCCGTCCGCCGGCATCCAGCGCGTGCCGATCCACCACGCCTGCGGGCGCGGCAGGTAGGTGATGTTCGTCAGCGAGC
This sequence comes from Solirubrobacterales bacterium, assembly GCA_025963955.1. Classification (GTDB taxonomy): domain Bacteria; phylum Actinomycetota; class Thermoleophilia; order Solirubrobacterales; family Solirubrobacteraceae; genus Paraconexibacter. The sequence continues at coordinate 1,430 of JAOPZU010000640.1, read as the reverse complement.
CCTCGCCGAACGCCAGCACCTCGAGGTCCTCCTCGCCGGCCAGCAACGTGTGCGGCGCGGACTGGATCCGGTGCACGATCGTGTCGCCCGCGGCGATCGGGTAGGTGCGGCCGCCCTCCCACAGCAGGCCCGATCCCGCGAGGACGTGGAAGATCTCCTCCTCGTCGCTGTGCGCGTGCACCGGCATCATCCGCGCGCCCGCCGGGACGAGGTAGTGGCTGGCGCCGATCATCCGCGCGCCGCCCGCCGCGCCCAGGCGCCGGCGGCGGTGCCGCATGTCCGCCGCATCCAGGCTCGTCGGATCCACGTCGTCCTGGTGCACGAGGTTCGGGTGAGCGTGCGGCATCGGCCGAGTCTATTTCCGCGCACCGCCCTTGCAGGAGAACCCCCGGCGCGGACGAACATCACCGCGGATCGGTCCATCCCCGGACGAACGAGCATTCACGTGGACAGCGTGCAGAAAAAAGCCAAGGTCATCGTCTTCGCCAACCAGAAGGGCGGCGTCGCCAAGACCACAACAACCTTGAACCTCGCGGTCGCCTTTGCCGAGAGCGGGTACCGCGTGCTCTGCGTGGACATGGATCCTCAGGGCAACCTGACCATGTCGCAGGGCATCGACCCCGACACGCTGCAGCAGTCGATGTTCGACGTGCTCGTGCACGACCTCCCGATCAAGGAGGTCATCCAGAAGCGCGAGATCGACATCGCCTGCGCCTCGATCGACCTGGCCGGCGCGGAGATCGCGATGTCCATGAAGATCGGCCGCGAGCGGTCGCTGGAGAAGGCCTTCCGCCCGATCATCGAGGACTACGACTTCATCTGCATCGACACGCCGCCGTCGCTCGGGCTGCTGACGATCAACGCGCTGACGGCCGCTTCCAAGGTGATCGTCCCCGTGCAGTGCGAGTATCTGTCGATGCGGGGACTGATCCAGCTCCAGAACACGCTCCACATGATCCGCGAGAACCTCAACCCGGACGTCGAGATCGAGGGCATCCTGCCCACGTTGATGGACTCCCGAACGCTCCACGCCAAGGAGGCGATCGAGATCCTCGAGGAGAACTTCGGCGACCGCGTGTTCGCCAGCCGCATCAAGAAGACCGTCCGCTTCGCCGAGGCGCCGGTCAAAGGCATGTCCGTCCTGAAGTACGAGCCGGACGGCATGGCCGCCCGGTCCTATCGCGATCTCGCGAAGGAGGTCCTCTCCCATGGAATCCGGTAAGCGCGCGTCCATGCGTGAGGGCCCGCTCGCGGCCCTCTTCAAGAAGACGGACGAGGTCCAGGAGGCCACCGCCCGGCGCGAGGCCGCCGCCGACGCCGTCGGTCCCGCGACCCCGGCCGGCGGCGCGAAGCCGCTGCCCGTGGACTCCCGCGAGACGCCCGGCTTCCCGCACCCCGCGATGGCCGACCCGCAGGAGAACGCCCCGTCC
>JAOPZU010000115.1 GCA_025963955.1 Solirubrobacterales bacterium | reverse complement strand
CGCTGCCGCTGCCGCTGCCGCTGCCGCCGCGGCCGCCGCGACGCCCGCGACGCTCGACATGGGCCCGCGGCTGCCGCAGGTCGGCCGCCACGTTCCCCGCCCGTGGCTCACTCCGGCGATCGTGGCGCTCGCGGAGCGGGACCCGCACGCGGCGGCCTCCGTCGTCCGGGCGCTCGTGCCGATCCAGGCGGTCCGCCTGCGGCAGGACCTCACTTACGACCTCGCGCTGCGCGGGCATCCCGAGTTGCGCGTGGAGCTGCGCGCGGACGGGACCGCGACCGTCGGGCCGCGCGGCGACGACGCGCCCGTCGACGCTGCGGACTTCCGGTTGACCGGCTCGGCCGTCGCCCTCGCCCCGTACGCCGGCGGCGGCACGGGTCGGCGGACTCCGCCAGGCGTCGTCGTGACCGGCCGCCGTCGCCGCGCCCGGAAGCTCGCGAAGGCGCTGCGGGACCCCGTCGGGCTGCACGCTCTCGCGGCCACCGACGGGCTGCTGTCGCCCGCGACCCTGCTCGAGCTGCTGGCCTGCGCGATCGACCCGCGCCTGACCGAGGGCGAGCGCTTCACCGTCGGCTTCGTCGAGGGCGACGCCGATCCGGTCGCCCACGTGGTCGTCACCGACGGCAGCCCGCTGGTCGTGCGTGCCGGGGCCCCGGTCCACGCCGCGGCGACCGTGCGCACCGCTCCGGGGGAGTTCGTGGCCTTCCTCGGGGGCGAGGCCGGCGCGCGCCTCGACGGCGACGTGGCGGCCGCCGAGCGGCTGCTGCGCTGGACGGACGGTGCCCAGGGCCTCCATGACTGAGCGGCCCGCGACCGCGCGGCCCGCGGTCCGCGGCCGACCCGGCCGGACCATCCGATCCGGGGCGTACCCTCGTAGCTCGTGAGCGCGGACGACCCCGGCCCCGGGGCGCACCGTCCGCCCGCGTGGCACCCGACTCGAAAGCCCGCCTTGTGAGCACCCCGCCCGTCGCCCATCTGCACGTCCACTCCGAGTACTCGCTGCTGGACGGCGCCTGCAAGATCGAGAAGCTCGCCGAGCGCGCGGCGAGCTACGGCCAGCCCGCCCTGGGGCTGACCGATCACGGCGTGATGAACGGAGCGATCGAGCACTACAAGGCCTGCAAGAAGGTCGGGATCAAGCCCCTGATCGGGTGCGAGGTCTACTACGTCGACGATCACGCGGACCGGCCGGAGCCGGGGTCGGGTCGGCGGATCGAGCGCAACCACCTCACGCTGCTGGCACAGAGCGATGCGGGCTACCGCAACCTGGTGAAGCTGTCCTCCCTCGGGTTCCTGGAGGGCTTGGTCGGCGGCAAGCCCGGAGTCGACATGACGCAGCTGGAGCAGCACGCGGAGGGCATCATCGCCCTGTCCGGGTGCCTGGCCGGCCGGTTGTGCCAGCGGCTGGTGAACGACCGGGACGACGAGGCGCGCGAGTACGCCGACCAGCTCGTGCAGACGTTCGGCCCCGGCAACGTGTATTTCGAGCTGCAGAAGAACGGCATCGCCGATCAGGAGAAGGCGAACCCGGGGATCGTGCGGATCGCGCGGGAGCTCGGCGCCTCCCTGGTCGGCACGGGCGATGTGCACTACCTGCGCAAGGAGGACTACCACCACCACACGGCGCTGCTGTGCGTGCAGACGAAGTCGACGCTCGCGATGCCGAAGATGACGTTCGACACCAACGAGTTCTTCCTCAAGAGCAACGACGAGATGGCGTCGGATTTCGCCGAGTGGCCCGAGGCGCTGGCCTCGACGATCGAGATCGCCGAGCGCTGCGAGATCGAGATCCCGCTCGGCGGACAGCTCATCCCGCGCTTCCTGCCCGAGGGGCAGGACGAGCGGGAGTACCTACGCGAGAAGGTCATGGAGGGCATGCACCGGCGGTACGGCATGCCGCTGCCGGCGGAGGCGATCGAGCGGATGGAGATGGAGCTCGGCGTCATCGACCGGATGGGCTTCAACGCGTACTTCCTCATCGTGTGGGACTTCGTGAAGTGGGCCAAGGACAACGGCGTGGCCGTGGGCCCGGGTCGTGGCTCGGCGGCGGGCTCGCTCGTGTCCTACACGCTGAACATCACCGACCTGGATCCGATCCGGCACGACCTGCTGTTCGAGCGGTTCCTGAACCCCGAGCGCGTGTCCATGCCGGACATCGACATCGACTTCTCGGTCCGTGGCCGTGAACGGGTCATGCAGTACGTGGTGGAGAAGTACGGCCGCGAGTCGGTCGCGCAGATCATCACTTTCGGCAAGATGCTGCCGCGCGCGGCCACGAAGGACGCCGCCCGCGTCCTGGGACACGACTACGGCGTCGGCGACCGCCTGGCCAAGCTCATCCCCGACCCGGAGCAGGGCCGCTCGCCCACGTTCGACAGCTGCCTCGCCGACGGGCAGGACCTGAAGGCCGCCTACGACAGCGACCCGACCGCCAAGCAGGTCATCGACGTCGCCCGCGGGCTGGAGGGCATCGTCCGTTCCAACTCGATCCACGCCGCCGCGGTCGTCATCGCCGGCATGCCGCTGACCGAGGTCGTGCCGCTGCAGCTGGCCGATGCGCGGACCACGGACGAGAAGGGCAACAAGGTCTACAAGCAGGTCACGCAGTTCTCGATGAAGCCCATCGAGGAGCTCGGCCTGCTGAAGATGGACTTCCTGGGCCTGCGGAACCTCGACGTCATCGAGGACGCGCTGGACATCCTGGAGCGCTCCACCGGCGTGCGGCCCTCCATGGAGGACCTGCCCATGGACGACGCCAAGACGTACGAGATGCTCACCCGGGGCGACTCCGTCGGCGTCTTCCAGTTCGAGTCCGAGGGCATGCAGAACGCCCTGCAGAAGGTGAAGCCCACGGAGTTCGACGACCTCGTCGCGCTCGTCTCGCTCTACCGGCCGGGCGCGATGGACCAGATCCCCACGTACGCGCGCGGCAAGCGCGACCCGGAGAGCGTGCAGTCCCGGGACGAGCGCCTGGACCCGATCATCGGCCCGACCTACGGCGTGATCCTGTACCAGGAGCAGGCCATGCAGATCTCCAAGGCGCTCGGCGGGTTCTCCGGCGCCAAGGCGGACGACCTGCGGAAGGCCATCGGCAAGAAGAACCGCAAGGCCATGGCCGAGCTGGAGCCGGCGTTCCGTGAGGGCTGCCTCAAGAACGGGGTGGCGCCGCAGACCATCGACTGGCTGTGGGAGACGAACGAGAAGTCCGCCGACTACTCGTTCAACAAGTCGCACGCCGCCTGCTACGCGCTCATCTCCTACCGGACCGCGTGGCTGAAGGCCAACCACCCCGCCGAGTACATGGCGGCGCTCATCTCGTCCGTCATGGACACGAAGGACAAGGTCCCGTTCTTCGCCGCCCGCTGCGACGAGATGGGCATCGAGGTCCTGCCCCCGGACGTGAACCTCTCCGACCACGAGTTCGTCGTGGTCGACGGCAACATCCGCTTCGGCCTGGACGCCGTGAAGGGGGTGGGCTACGCCGCTGTCGAGGCGATCAAGGCCGCCCGTGAGGACGGGGGCGCGTTCACCTCGCTGTGGGAGTTCTGCGAGCGCGTGGACCCCCGCGCGGTGAACAAGAAGGCGATCGAGTCGCTCATCAAGTGCGGCGCGTTCAGCTCGACGGGTGCCACGCGCAAGGGCATGCTCGAGGTGCTCGAGCAGGCCCAGGGTGCGGGGCAGAAGGTCCAGATGGACGCCCAGATCGGCCAGGGCTCGATCTTCGACATGTTCGACGGCGGCGGCGGGGGCGACAGCGGGCCGTCCGCGGCCTTCTCGCAGCCTCTGCACCCGCCGATCCCGACGGAGGAGTTCGAGCAGACGGAGCTGCTGGCGCTGGAGAAGGAGGCCATCGGCCTGTTCCTCTCCGCGCACCCCCTGAAGGAGGTTCGCGAGGCGCTCATCGTCAAGACGGACTACCGCCTGTCGGACCTGGAGAACGTCAAGGACCAGGAGTGGGTCAAGGTCGGCGGCATCGTTACCGCGGCGAAGAAGATCCGCACGAAGTCGGGCGACGCGATGATGTTCGCGACGATCGACGACCTGGAGGGCCAGGTCGAGCTGCTGATCTTCCCCAAGACCCTGCAGGAGTACGAGCCGCAGGTCGACGAGGTCCTCATCGTCCGCGGCAAGGTCGACCACGGCGACAAGGGCACCTCGGTCATCGTCCAGGAGATGAAGCCGTTCACGCCGTCCGCGAAGGAGGTCGAGGCGGCGAAGGAGGCCGTGGCCCGGATCCCCGTCGGCCCGCAGCCGCTGCAGTACCACGTGGACGCGACCAAGCTGCCGCACACGATCATCGACGACCTGAAGTACGTGCTGGAGAACTTCCCTGGGGAGTCCGAGCTCGTGCTCGCGCTGGAGACGAGTCAGGGTCCGCGCTGGCTGCGCTTCGGCGACGCCTATCGCGTGAAGACCTCGCCGACGCTCAAGGCCGAGCTCGACCACCTGCTGGGCGCGGCGACCATCCGCCGCCCGGCGGCGGCGGAAGCCGAGGGGGCCGGGGCGTCCGGCTCGCCCGACGCGGAGCCCGCACGCGAGCGGCCGGTGAT
>JAOPZU010000630.1 GCA_025963955.1 Solirubrobacterales bacterium | reverse complement strand
GCGCATGCGCGCCCGGATCGACATCGCGGAGATCGAGACGGCGACGAAGATCCGCGCCAAGTACCTGCGAGCCCTGGAGAACGAGGAGTGGGACCTCCTCCCGGGCCCGACGTTCGTCAAGACGTTCCTGCGGACCTACGCGGAAGCGCTCGGCCTGGACGCGAAGCTGCTGGTGGAGGAGTACAAGCTCCGCCACGAGCGCCTGTCGGACAACGAGCTCGCCCGGCCGATCGGCCCGACGCGGGCCACGAGCGGCGGCCGGGGACGCAGCACGCCGCAGCCCGTGATCCCGCGCTCGTACGTGATCGGGTTCGTGGTGCTCGCGCTGTGCGCGGTCGTGTTCGTGCTCAGCCGCGTGGGCGGGGGGAACGACAAGACCGCGGGCTCCTCGGCGCCCGCGTCCACGCCGACCCAGGCCACCACGACGCCCAAGCGCACGAAGACCCCGGCGCTCACGCCGCCGCCGGCCAAGAAGAAGCAGCCGGCCTCCACGCTCGTGAAGCTGCGGATCGTGGCGACGGGCGACGTCTACGCCTGCCTGGCGGCAAAGGGCCAGCCGGGCGCGCTCATCAACGGCGCGACGCTGACCCCGGCCACGAAGCCGAAGACCTACAGGTCCAGCCGCTTCCGCCTGGTCCTGGGCAACGAGAACGCGACCCTGCGCATCGACGGCCGGCCGCGGCGCATCCCCCGCGCCGCCGTCACGACGAGCGGCGTCTTCGTGCAGATCACGAAGAAGGGGCTCAGCCCGCTGCCGAAGGCCATCCGCCCCGGCTGCACCGCGTAGCGCGTGCGCTGACGCCGCGACGGGTTGGCGGAGCCGCACTGCGCGCGGCGCGGCACAATGACCGCATGAGCAGCCGCGCGGGCATCGTCGTCACCGGGACCGAGGTCCTCACAGGCCGGGTCGTGGACCGCAACGGTCCGTGGGTCGTCGAGCGCCTGCGGGACCTCGGCGTCGACATCGCGCACATCGCCGTGGTGGGGGACCGGCCGGACGACATGACCGCGGCGCTGCGCTTCTTCCGGGACGAGGGCATGGACCTCGTCGTGACGAGCGGCGGCCTCGGCCCGACCGCCGACGACCTGACCGCGACGGTCGTCGGCGAGTTCCAGGGGCGCGCGATGATCCTGGACGAGGCGCTGCAGGACCGCATCCGCGAGATCCTGCGGCCCCTGGCGGCCCGCTGGAAGGGGCTGGACCCCAGCGCGCTGGAGGAGGGGACGCGCAAGCAGGCGGTCATCCCCGACGGCGCCACCGTCCTGGAGCCGGTGGGCACCGCGCCGGGCCTCGTGGTGACGCCGGCGGGCGACGGGCCCGGCCCGACGATCGTCGTCCTGCCGGGGCCGCCGAGCGAGCTGCAGCCCATGTGGGCGGCCGCCGCGGAGACCGAGCCGTTCCGGGCGGCGACGGCGGGCCGGACCTCCTACGAGCAGCACATGCTGCGGCTCTTCGGGATCCCGGAGTCGGAGATCGCCGAGACGCTGCGACAGGCGTCGGCGTCGGGGGTCGACCTCGACGCGCTCGAGGTCACGACGTGCATGCGTAGCGGGGAGATCGAGGTCGTCACGCGCTTCGAGCCGGCGGCGGCGTCCGCGTACGCGGCGCTCGAGGCGCTCATCCGCGAGCGGCACGCCGACACCCTCTTCAGCGACGACGGGTCCTCGGTGGACGTGCAGGTCGCCGCGCTCCTGCGCGAGCGCGAGTGGACGGTGTCCACGGCCGAGTCGTGCACCGGCGGACTGATCGCCGGGCGCCTGACGAACCTCGCCGGCTCCTCGGAGTACGTCGCGGGCGGGCTCGTCGTCTACTCCAACGCGGCGAAGACGGCGCTCGCCGGCGTCCCGGCCGAGCTCATCGCCGCGCACGGCGCGGTGTCGGGCGAGGTCGCGGACGCGCTGGCGCTCGGAGCGCTGCGGGCGCTCGGGACGGACATCGCGATCGGCGTGACGGGGATCGCCGGCCCGGGCGGCGGGAGCGAGGAGAAGCCGGTCGGCACCGTGTGCTTCGCGGTGGCCACGGCGGACGGCGTGGCGACGTCCCGGCGGATCGTGATCCCGGGCTCGCGGGCGGCGGTGCGCGAGCGTTCCACCGTCGTCGGGCTGCACCTGCTCCGCGGTGTCCTGCGCGGGGAGGCCGACGTGGGGGCCGGGGTCGGCGCGCGGTGAGGCGGCGTGGAGTGCGGTCGGCGGCGCTGGCGGTCCTCCTGGCCGGCGTGTGCGCGTCGGGCGCGGCGGGGGCCGACCGGATCTCGACCGAGCGGGTCCCGCTGCGCGACCCGGCGGTGCAGGTGCCGCGGCTGGAGGCGCTGGGCCTGGACGTCACGGAGGACGTGGGTCCGCACGCCGCGATGGTGGTCGCCTCCTCGGACGCGGAGCGGGCGCGGCTGCGGGCGGCCGGGTTCTCCCCGGTGACGCAGATCGCCGACTACGGGGCGGTGCTGGCGGGTCGACGGACCGCGCGGGCGCGGTCGGCGCGGATCGGGGCAGCGGCGGTCTCTGGGCTGCCCAGCGGCCGCACGCGCTACCGCACCCCGGCCGAGGTGCAGGCCGACCTCGACGCGCTCGTGGCCGGCCATCCGGGACTCGTGCGGAAGGTCGTGCTGCCGCGGCGCTCGATCGACGGGCGACCGATCACGGGTGTGGAGATCGCGAGCGACGTCGAGGCGAGCGGGGACGGGCGGCCGGTCTACGTCGTCATGGGTCTGCACCACGCGCGTGAGTGGCCGTCGGCGGAGATCGCGACGGAGTTCGCGCTCGACCTCGTTGCCCACCAGACCGAGCCCCGCGTCGCCGCACTGCTGGCCGGCCTGCGGATCGTCGTCGTCCCCGTCGTCAATCCCGACGGGTACCAGTACTCCCGCGGCAGCGCCGCGGGCGGCCAGCTGGACCCGGTGGCCGCGCTCAAGCGCCGCAACTGCCGGGCGGACGCGGGGGACCCGCCCGGCGGCTCGTGCGCGCAGCGGCGCGGGGTGGACCTGAACCGGAACTACGGCGCGTACTGGG
>JAOPZU010000628.1 GCA_025963955.1 Solirubrobacterales bacterium | reverse complement strand
GCTGCGCGCTCGGCTGCGACGGCGGCATCGCGGGCCTGACGCTCCTGCACGGCCTGCACGAACGCCCCGCGACCCTCGGCGACGCAGTCCGCGATCTCCTTCGTGATGACGTTGCACGCGCGGATCGCGTCGTCGTTGCCCGGGATGATGTAGTCGATCCCGTCCGGATCGCAGTTCGTGTCGACGAGGCCGATGATCGGGATGCGCAGGCGCTTGGCCTCCTGCACGCCGATGGCCTCGGTCTTCAGGTCGATGATGAAGATCGCGTCCGGCGGCCGGGTCATGTTCTTGACCCCACCGAGGTTGTTGCGGAGCTTGACCAGGTCGGCCTGGGCCGCCATGCGCTCACGGGTCGGCAGCAGGGCGAGCTGCCCGGCCTCCTCCCAGCGCTCGAGGTCGTGCAGGCGCTTGATCCGGTTCTGGATCGTCTGGAAGTTCGTCAGCAGGCCGCCGAGCCAGCGGTGGTTGATGTACGGCTGCCCGCAGGCCTCCGCCATCTCCTTGATGCCGTCGCGCGCCTGCTTCTTGGTGCCGACGAAGAGGATCGTGCCGCCGCGGTGGGCGGTCTGCAGCGCGAACTCCTGGGCCTGCGCGAGGAGCGCCTGCGCCTTCAGGAGGTCGATGATGTAGATGCCGCCACGCTCACCGTGGATGAAGCGGCGCATCTTGGGGTTCCAACGGCGCGTCTGGTGTCCGAAGTGCACTCCGGATTCCAGCAGCTCCTTGATGCCGACCTGAGTCGCCATGTGCTGCTCCTTCGTTTCGCTTGTAGGTCCTGCAGGAAATCCGCCCGGGTGGCCGCGGACCCCGTCTCGGTCCGTCGTCGTGACGGTGAGGGGGCAGCTCCGCGACCGGGTGATCCAGGCGGGTCGGGGACATCGGGAAAACTGCCCACCGAGTGTACGCAAGTTCCTGCGCCGACCGTCGTTCGGACCCTCAGCCGGCGGCCGCCTCGAGCGCGGCGGCCAGGTCGGCCGGCAGCGGCGACTCGCACCGGACGGTCTGGCCCGTCACCGGGTGCGGGAACGCCAGCAGCGTCGCGTGCAGGAACTGCCGCTGCAGGCCGAGCAGGCCCTCGCGGCCGTACTCGGCGTCCCCGGCGATGGGCAGGCCGATCGCCTGCATGTGCACGCGGATCTGGTGCGTGCGACCCGTCTCGAGCTTCACCCGCAGCAGCGTGAACCGCGGCAGGACCCGCTCGATCGTGAAGTGGGTGCGCGCCTCGCGCGGAACGTCGGTGTCGACCGAGTGCCGCGTGCGGACGTGGCGGTCTCGGCCGATGGGCGCGTCGATCGTGCCGCTGCGGGCCGTCGGGCGGCCCTCGACGAGCGCCAGGTACTCCCGCTCGACGTCGCGGCGCTGGATCGCCTCCTTCAGCGCCAGGTGCGTCGCGTCGGACTTGGCGACGACGAGCAGGCCGCTCGTGTCCTTGTCCAGGCGGTGGACGATGCCCGCGCGCCACGGGTCCTCGCCGCCGGCGGCCGTACCCTCCAGCGCCTGCGCGAGCGTGCCCTGCCAGTGCCCGCGGGCCGGGTGGACGACGACCCCGGCGGGCTTGTCGACGACGAGCAGGTGCTCGTCCTCGTAGGCGACCCGGTACTCCGCGACGGGGGCGTCGGGATCGATGGGGTCCTCGGCGGTCGGCGGCTTCTCCGCGTCGATCGCGTCGTCCTCGACCGCGATCTCCTCACCCGCGGTGACGATGTGCCGCTTGATGACGGTCCGGCCGCCGACCGTGACCGAGCCGGCCGCGATCAACCGGGCCGCTCGTGTCCTGGAGCCCAGAGGGCCGGCGAGGACCGCGTCCAGGCGCTCGCCCGCGTGTTCAGGTCCGGCCGTCAGCCGCATCGGGCACCCCCACGTTGGCCTGCTTGGCGGCGGACGCCGGTCCGCCGTCCGCGTCGGCGTCGCTCGAGCGGTCCATCACGTACAGTAGGGCCAGCACGCCGAAGGTGATCGCGACGTCCGCGAGGTTGAACGCGGGCCACGCCGGCAGCTTGACGAAGTCGGTGACCTCGCCCTCGAACACACGGTCCACGATGTTCCCGAGCGCCCCGCCGGTCAGCAGCCCGGCGGGCACCCAGATGCCCGGGCGGCCCGCGTTGCGCGCGACGTAGACGAGCAGGGCGAGCATCGCCAGCGCGATGACCACGACGACGATCGCGGTCTTGTCCTCCAGCGCGCTGAAGGCCACGCCGCGGTTCTTCGTGTGGACGATGCTCACGCCCGGGAAGACGGCGTCCTCGTCCCCGACGCGCACGCCGTCCCGGACGAGCTTCTTCGTCAGCTGGTCGAGCGCGAGCACGACGAGCACGACCAGGCCGGCCCGCGACCACATGCGGGAACCCCCGTGCACGCTCAGCCCCGGATGATCGCGACGAGGAGCCCGCCGACGAACTGGAGCAGGATGAGGCCGACCATCGGGCTCAGGTCGAGCGGGCCGAGCTGCGGGATGAACCGGCGGAAGAAGGCCAGGAACGGGCCGACGGTGTCCGTGAGGAACTCGAGCAGCGCGCTGGACCAGCGCGAGTAGGGCAGGCGGCCGCCGAAGCTGAAGTACAGCGACTGCAGGATGTACGCGATGACCAGCAGCGTGTAGACGAGGACCAGGGCGCTGACGAAGTCGGCGACGTCGGCCCGGCCCACGGCGAGGGGGGTGATCATGGTCAGCGCCCACCCAGGACGGCGTCGGCGGCGTCGCTGAAGGCGGCGCGGACCCCGGCGCGCTCGAGGGCGTCCAGCCCGCGGGCGGTGGACCCGCCCGGGGAGGTCACCTCGCGGCGGACCGCCAGCGTGTCGTAGGCGCGCTCGCGCAGCAGCGCCGCGGTCCCGCCCATGGTCTGCACGACGAGCGCGGCGGCCTGATCGGCGGGCAGGCCGTGGCGGACGCCGGCGTCGATCTGCGCCTCCACGAGCAGCGCCCAGTAGGCGGGCGCGTTGCTCATCAGCGCCATCGCGACGTCGACCTGGGACTCCGGCAGCGAGACGAGCGTCCCCAGCCGGCCGAAGAGCTCGAGCACGGCCGGATCCCCCGCTCCGTCGCGGGCGTGGATGACGGCGCCCTGGCGCACCTCGACGGGCGTGGAGGGCATGAAGCGGTGCACCGGCGTGTCCCCGTAGGCCTCGCGCAGGGCCGCGAGCGGGACCCCGCCGAGGATCGAGGCGACCGCCCTGACGTGCGGGGCGATCTCCGCCGCGACCTCGCCGAGCTGCGGCGGCTTGTGGCACAGGATCACGAGGTCGGCGCGCTGCGCCAGTTCCGCGTTGCCGCCCACGGCCTCGCCGCCGACCTCCGCGGCCAGCGCCTCCGCACGGCCGGGCAGCGCGTCGGTGCACAGGACCGGCTCACCCCACCCCCGGACCATGGCGCGCGCCATGTTCCCCGATCCGATCAGCCCGATCTGCATTGCGACCATCGTAGGGACGCGGGGCGCTCAGGCGCCGCGCGGCGCGCCCGGACGGCTCAGGACTGGTTGAAGAAGCCCTTCTCGATGAGCTCCGCCCGCTCTTCCGCACTGATCTCCACGTTGCGCGGCGTGAGCATGAACACCTTGTCGGCGATCCGCTGCATGCCGCCGTCGAGGGCGTAGGTGAGGCCGGAGGCGAAGTCGATCAAGCGCTTGGCGAGGTCGTTGTCGGTGCCCTGGAGGTTCAGGACGACCGGGATCGAGTCCTTGAACTTGTCCGCGACCTGCTGGGCGTCGTTGAAGGACTTGGGGATGACCAGGTGCACGCGGACGTCGCGGCCGTTGCGCGCGGCGACCGCGCCCGCGGTCCCCCCGACGGCGCGCAAGCGCGTGGTGCGGGCGCTGTCGTCCGCGAAGATGTCGTCGAAGTCGTCGCCGCGCCGGCGGGTGCTCAGGCGGCGGACGTTCGGGCGCTCGCGGTAGCTCTCCGCGAGGGCGGCCTCGGGCTCGTACTCCGGTTCGTCCTCGTAGGCGGGGTCGCGGTCTTCGGCCAGGCCGAAGTACACGAGTCCGCGGTGCCATGTGTCGCGAAAGGCCATACCGAGGTCAAGGTTAGCCTTTCCTGCCGATTCTCCTGCAAGCCGGGGACCTTTTCCTAGCGGTACAGGCTGGAGCCCACGCGGACGATCGTCGCGCCCTCCGAGGCCGCGACCGCGTAGTCCTGGCTCGTCCCCATCGACAGCTCACGCAGAGCGTGCGTCGCGGCGAGCTCCGCCAGCGCCGCGAACCAGCGCCGGTTCTGCTCGGCCTCCGGCGCCAGCGGGGGCATCGTCATGAGCCCGTCCACCTGGACGCCGGCGGCCCGGGCGGCGTCCAGCATCCGCGGCAGCTCGGCGGGGTCGATGCCGCTCTTGCCCTCCTCCTGCGCGACGTTGACCTCGAGCAGGATCCGCGTGTCCGGCGTGCCGTGCCTGGCCACCTGGGCCAGCGCGCTGTCCGAGCCGACGGAGTGGATCAGCCGCGCGAGCGGGACGACGTCCTTCACCTTGCGGGACTGCAGGTGCCCGATGAAGTCCCAGGCGGTGAAGGCGTCGCCGTGGGCGGCGTGCTTCTCCTGCAGGGCCTGGGCGCGGTTCTCGCCGACGACGGTGACGCCGGCCTCCGCGAGCACGGCGAGCTCGTCCGTGGCGACGTACTTGATCGCCGCGAGGATCTCGACGTCCTCCCCCACCGCCTCGCGCACGGCCTCGAGGTTGCGGCGGATCGTGTCCGCGTCCAGTCCCGTGATCAGCTCGGCCATGCGATCCCTGCCTGTCGTCCGGTGGTGCCGCCGTCGGCGCGGTGGCTGAAGAAGCGGCGCGTGCCCGTGTCCGGGTCGGTCGCGCACATCGTGCAGAGGTCGCAGTCGTGGACGGCGGCGACGCCGGCGGCCGCGAGCCGCCGGGCGGCGATCGCCTTCAGGTCGATGGGCGCGGGCTCGGCGCGCGGCAGGACGCCGTCCGCGGCGAACGCCGCGCGCACCTCCGTCCCGACCTCGAAGCAGCAGCCTCCGGCGCCCGGGCCGATCAGCGCCTGCAGGCGGCCGGCTGTCCCGAGCTCCCGCAGGGCCCGGACGCCCTCCTCCAGCACGCCATCCGCCAGGCCGCGCCAGCCCGCGTGCAGGACGGCCACCGCACCCGCCCCGGCCACGACGACGGGCAGGCAGTCCGCGGTCAGGACGACACCGGCGCCCCCGGCGGCGCGCGTCAGGGTCTGTCCGTCGGCCGGGGCGCCGTCGTCGCCGAGCCCGGAAGGATCCGCCACGCGCCGGACCCGCGTCCCGTGGACCTGCTCGTTCTGGGCCCAGCGCTCGACGCTCACGCCGGTCATCGCCGCCAGGCGCTCCATGTTCTGCCGCACCGCGACCGCCCGCTCGGGCACGTAGCGCGCCAGGTCGAGCGACGCGTACGGCCCGGCGCTCACGCCGCCCGCCCGCCCGCTGAACCGGGCCTCGGCGTGCTCGAGGCTCGCGGCCAGCAGCGGGCCGTCCCAGCGGAAGGGGTGCGGCAGGCCGGGGACGCTCATGCCAGCGCGGCCCGCAGTTCGGCGTCGGCCCCCGGAGCCAGCGTCCCGTCCAGTCGCGCGTCGAGCGCCTGCTGCAGCCGCCGTCCCAGCTCCGGCCCGGGGGCCACGCCCGCGGCGATGAGGTCGTCGCCGGTGATGGCGAGGCGCACGTGACGCAGCTCCTCGATCCAGCGGCGCGCGGCCTCACCACCGGCGAGCGCCACGACCTCCAGCGGGACGCCACGCGCCGCCCGCGCGATCTGCGTCGGCGTCCGCGCGTTCACGAGCGGCATGTGCGTGGAGGCCCGCGACCCCGCGGCGACGATGTCCAGGTCCGCGGAGGAGAAGCCGAGGTCGTTGAGCCACGTCACGAGGGCGGCGGCATCGACGGTGCGGGCGCAGGCGCCGAGGGTCACAAGGTCCGTGCGGGTCCCCGGGATCCCCGCCAGCAGCGCCAGGGCCGCCGGCAGGCGCGGCGGGTCCACGTCCAGTCCCGCCACGAGGAGTCCGGCGTGGAGGCCCGCCGCCGCTCGCAGCGCGGCGAGCGGATCGGGCTCGAGGAGGGCCAGGCGCAGCTCGCTGCCCAGGCGCGGGCCGCTGACGGTGCGCACGTCCGCGCGCCGGGCCAGCTGCGCGGTGCGCTCCTCGACGGTGAAGCCGAGGCGCGCGGCGTACCGCGCGACCCGCCACAGGCGCGTCGGGTCGTCCGCGAACGAGCGGTCGTGCAGGACGCGCAGCACGCCGGCCTCGAGGTCCTCGAGCGCGCCGTCGACGCCCAGCAGCGTCCCGTCCGGGCGCAGCGCGATCGCGTTGACGCTGACGTCGCGGCGGCGCAGGTCCTCCGCCGCGCTCGTCCACGACACCTCGGGCAGGGCGCCCGGCTGCGGGTAGCTCTCCGTGCGGGCGCGCGCCACGTCCACGGTCACCGGCGAGCCGTCCGGCGCGGTCTCATCCAGCGTCACGGTGGCGGTGCCGAAGCGCTCGTGCCGCGCGACGGTCTCGCCCAG
>JAOPZU010000624.1 GCA_025963955.1 Solirubrobacterales bacterium | reverse complement strand
GGCGCACCCGGCGGACCTGGTTTCGGGCCCCGCGGCCCGGGCCTCGGCGGCGGGCGCGGCGGCCCCTTCGGCCACCGGCACGGCGAGGCCCAGCCGTGGACGGCCGCGGACGCCGAGCAGGCCGCGTGGCTGCTGGGCAAGCTCGCCCCGCCGGCGCGCGCGCTGTTCGCCCTGCTGGCCGGTGCCCCCGGCGAGCGCTTCTCGGGCAACGACGTCGCCGCCCGGCTCGGCCTGGACAAGGGCGCCCACGGCGTGGCGGGCGTCCTCGCCTGGCCCGGGCGCTACTGCCGCAAGCTCGACCGCGAGCTCCCGATCCTCACCGAGGGGCGCGGGGACGGCGGCACCGACTACTACATGGATCCCGACGTCGCGCGGCTGTTCGCCCCCGGGCCGGACGCCGCCTGAAGCGGAAGCGCCCGCCGCGGCGCCCGCCTACGCGACGAAGAGGGTCAGGTCAGGTTCGCGCTCGCCGCGCAGGACGGCGAGATCGACCTCTACGCAGCGCAGTCCGCGGGATTCGGCCAGCGTCCGCGCCTGCGGCTTGATCTGCTGCGCGGCGAGCACCCCGAGCCAGTCGGCAATGGCAGGGTCGCGGCGGATGAAGTCGAGGTAGCGCGTGAGCTGCTCGACCGCGTCGATGGTGGCCACGCGCTTGATCTCCACCGCGATCCATCCGTCGGCCTGATCGCGGCACATCAGGTCGACCGGGCCGATGTCCGTCGGCCATTCCCGCCGGACCAGGCGGAAGCCCTCGCCGCACCAGTGGGGCTGGTCCGCCAGTAGCTCCTGCAGGTGCTTCTCCACGCCGTCCTTCTCGAGCATCGCGGCCTCGCCCATGTCGTGCGTGACGTCGGAGACGATCTCCACGATCCGGATGTCCAGCCGGTCCTCCGTCTTCCCGGCGAACTTGCGCACGACGATGCGCTCCAGCGGCTCGCCGTCGAATTCGACGGCCGTGGGCGGCGTCATCCAGTTCTGCGGCTTGTACCCGCCCGTGTCCGCGTGGACCAGGACGGAGCCGTCGCTCTTGAGCATCAGCAGGCGGAGGGCCTCCGGGAGCACGGCCGTCAGGCGGCCGGTGTAGGTGACTTCGCAACGGGCGACGATGAGGCGCATGCGGGGTCCAATCTACGGGCACCCGCGGACGCCCCACGAACTGGGTCGGCGGGACCCGAACTTTGCGAGACTCGGCCGCGGATGAGCGAGATCAAGAATCAGGTCTACCGCGACGAGCGCCCGGCGGAGGCGATGGCGCCGTTCCACGAGTGGGCCCGCACGCACGAGCCGGGATGGACCTACACCGCGACGCGGATCCTGCTGACCCCGATCGTGCTCGGCCTCTACCGGGCGCGCTCGACCGGGCGCGGGAACATCCCGGCGACGGGCGGGTTCATCCTCGCGCCCAACCACTTCTCCAACATGGACCACTTCTTCTGCGGGGTCTTCCTCAAGCGGCGGATCCGCTTCATGACCAAGTCGCAGTTCTTCGGGAACAACCCGGTCCTGAGCGGGCTGTTCCGCATCGCCGGGCACTTCCCGGTGCGGCGCGGGCACGACGACCAGGAGGCGTTCGCCACCGCGCACCTGCTGCTGGAGGCGGGCGGCTGCGTGGGGATGTACGCCGAGGGCGGCCGCTCCCGCACCGGCGGTCTAGGCTCGCCACGCCCGGGCATCGGGCGCCTGGCGCTGGAGAGTGGCGTGCCGGTCGTCCCCGTCGCCATCCACGGCTCGAAGGCGGTGCGGCAGTGGCGGCGCGGGCGCTTCCCGGCCATCCGCGTCAGCTACGGCACGCCCCTGACGCTCGCGCGCGTCGTCGCCCCGACCCGCGAGCAGTCGCTGGCGGCCGCGGAGCGCATCTTCGACGAGGTGCGTGCGCTGTACGCCGCGCTCGACGCCGGCGCATGAACACCGCGCCGCCGCCTCCGGGCCACCCGCGGATCAAGGACGTCGTCGTCGAGGTCCTGTCGGACAACTGGTACGTCCTGCGTAAGGCGACCTTCTCCTTCCGTCATCGCGACGGGAGCTGGAGCCGGCAGAGCCGCGAGGCGTACGACCGCGGCAACGGCGCGGCGATCCTGCTCCAGGACCCGGACGCCGGGACCGTGCTGCTGACGCGGCAGTTCCGTTACCCGGCCTACGCGAACGGCCACCCGGACGGGATGCTCATCGAGGCTCCCGCCGGCCTGCTCGACGACCAGGATCCAGAGGACGCGATCCGGCGCGAGGCGCAGGAGGAGACGGGCGTGCGCGTCGGCGGGCTCCGGCACCTCTTCGACGCCTACATGAGCCCGGGCTCGGTCACCGAGCGCGTCCACTTCTACGCCGCGACCTACCGCCGCGAGGACCGCGCGGCGGGCGGCGGGATCGCGGAGGAGGGCGAGGACATCGAGGTGCTCGAGCTGCCGCTCGCCGAGGCGCTGGCGATGGTGGCGGACGGACGGATCGCCGACGGCAAGACGATCATGCTGCTGCAGTGGGCGGCGGCCGCCGCACGAGACGCCGGCGGGACAGCAGCCGGTCCGCGGTGACCCCGCTCGAGGGCGGGGTGAACGCGGACCGGCGGTTCAGACCCGGAAGCCCTTCCAGGGCGTGACGGTCTTCTTCAGCGGCGGCGCCCCGTCGTAGCTGACGCGCACCCGCCACTTGCCCTTGCGCGAGAGCTTCTGCCTGAAGACGAACGGCTTGGCGGCCGAGGAACCGCCCTTGTAGAAGGTCACGTACTTGGAGACGTAGGCCTTCTTGCCCTTGATCTTGCTCTTGACGCGCTGCTTGACGTAGAGCTGCCACTCGACGCGCACCCGGCCGGCCAGCGACTGGCCCGCGGGGCCGATGAGGCGCCCGCTGATCGTGCACGTGGACCCCTTGCACACGACGGGCTTGCCCTTGGTCGGCAGCTGGATCTTCGTCGCGTACGAGACGTTCTTCACGAACTGCGCGCCCTTGAGGATCGTGAGCTTCGCCACGCTCACATTGCCGAGCAGGTCGGTCGCCTCCGCGGTCACCACGTGCGGGCCGTCCGGCAGGTCGGCCGCCCGCAACCAGTCGAGCGAGACGGTGTCCCCGTCCTTCGCGCCGTTGAAGCGGTAGAAGGCCGGGCCGCCATCCACGCTGAAGCTGATGCGGCTCAGCCCGGCCGGCTTGACGCCCTCGTCCGCGACGTCCGTGGCGGTTGCCTGCAACAGGACGCTCTTGGTGTAAGGCGTGTTGTCCGGCGTGACGAAGCTGACCCGCGGCGCGGAGAAGTCGCCGCAGGGCCCGGCCGATCCGCCTCCGGTCGCGGTGAGCTTCTTGAAGGCGGCGTAGGCCGGCTTGGGCTGTCCCTGGAGGTTCAACAGCCCGTAGTGGTTCATCTCGTCCAGCGGCTGGTCGCGGCGGTCGTTGAGCGTGAACCAGGTCGCGGCGACGACGTACTCGTCGCGGGCCAGGCACCCGTAGGCCTGCGACAGGAACTCGGCCTGCGTCGCCTCGCTGACGCCGCTCGCGCGGACGCCCTTGCCCGTGCCGCGCTGGCAGGAGGTCGGGCCGCCGTCCGTCGCGCTCCAGCCCAGCTCGGTCATCCAGATCTTGGCGCTCGGATCCTGGTTGGCGAGCATCACCTGACGCACCGAGCGGTAGCCCAGGAACGAGAACTGGCCGATCCGCGCGCTCGGATCCTCGCGGTAGTAGAAGTCCGGGCCGAGGCTCAGGCACGCGGTGTCCGTGTGGACCGCGACGCCGTCGAAGCTGCCCTTCAGGCCGGCCTCGTAGAGCTTCTGGACGAAGCTCGCGTTGTTGCCGGTGGTCGGGCCGACGAGGATCGCGGAGTCGCCCGCGACGGGCTTGGCCGCCGCGTAGGTCGCCTTCAGCATCGCCGCGTACGGCCCGCCGGAGAAGTCGCCGTGCCAGAACTCGGCGGCGTCCTCCTCGTTCCAGACCTCGTACGCGGCGACGTCGCCCACGCTGTTCGAGTGCCGGACGAACTGGGCGAAGAAGTCGGCGTAGTCCTGCGGGTCGTCCGGCGGCTTCAGCTCGTCGGCGCTGCCGCCGTTCGCCCACGGCGGCGTCCCGAGGATGACGAAGATCGGCTTGGCGCCGCCCGCGTTCAGGCGCTTGATCGCCCCGTCGTAGCCGGCCCTGACGTTGGCGACACCGGGGTCCTCCGCGTTGTTGGCGTTGGCGGCCCCAGGGTCCTGGGCACTGCCGTAGCTCGCGCCCTTCCGCGGCTGGAGCTGGTCCCACCGCACGAACAGGCGGACGAGCTTGGCGCCCGTGGCCAGAGCCGCGTCGACGCGCTGGTCCGAGTAGGAGTCGATGTTGACGCCCGGCGTGGCGGCCTGAGACGCAGCGGGCGCGGCGAGCAGGAGCGCGGCGCAGGCGGCGAGGAGGACGCGGACACAGCGAGAAAGGGCAAGCGGCGACATGGATTCCACGGGTTCGGAACGAGGACACCGCGGCGCGGACGACGCCGCGGCGTTGCCATAGTCATCGGTCCCTCCGTGGCCCGACTTGAGCGAACCTTACGCGGATCGTGTCGGATCGCAACCTATCGGCGCTCACCGGGGCGCGCCGGCGTCTACGCGGCGGGCAGCGCGCGCGGGACCGCGTCGCGCAGCTGCCGCAGGAGGTCGGCGACCTCCGCGTCGTCCGGCGCCAGCTCCACGGCACGGCCGGCGGCGCGGATGGCGTCCGTCACGCGGTCGGTCCGGGCCAGCGCGTGCGCGTGGCGGGACCACGCCTCGGCGTTCTCGGGGTCCAGGTGGACGGCCTGCTCGGCCGCGGTGACCTCGCCGCCGATGTCGCCGCCGAGCTGGTGCGCGAGCGCGAGGTCGAGCAGGGCATCCACCGAGGGCCCCAGGCGCCGGGCCTGCTCGAGCGCGGCCACGGCCTGCTCGCGCTGCATGAGGCGCAGGCGCAGGCGCCCGACGCGGGCGTAGGCGGAGGCGTCGGGCGCGCCGCGGGAGGCTGCGCGATCGGCGGCCTCGGCGGCGAGGTCGTAGGCCCGCATGTCCTCGTAGATCCGGCTGGCGTAGCGGTGCGGCGCCGGTCGGTCCCCGTCCACCCGGGCCCAGTCGCGGACGGCGCGACCGGCGGCGGGTAAATTGCCGCCCTGCCAGAACGCGAGCGTCATGAGGCGCAGCACCGGGACGTTGTCCGGCTCCGCGTCCCGCGCGTAGATCAGCCGCTGTGCGGCGAGGTCGAACTTGCCCTCGGCCATCGCGTGCTGCCCGGCGGTCAGGAAGCGCTGCACCCGCTCGGCACCCGGGTCCGGCTTGGAGAAGTCGACGAACTGGAGGCTGCCCGCCGGCACGGTTCGCACGCCGACCTGGAACTTGACGCGCGCCCACTGCTGGACGTCGTCCTCCTCGCCCGTGAAGTAGATGCCGGTGACGCTGCCGACGCCCCACTCGGGGTAGGAAAGGCAGCGGCAGTAACGGTGGACGACGGAGTGCGCCGGGGTCTGGGCCCCGAACGGATCGTGCTCGGCCCGGTCCTTCGCCATCGCCCGCTCGCGTTCCTGCGCCTCGTAGTTGCGGCGGCCGGCCTCCTCGCGCGCACGGCGCGCAGCCTGCGCGCTGACCTTCACGGCGTTCCGCGAGACGCGCCCCCCGCGCGAGTCCTCGGCCATCCGCTCGAGCGTGTCGGCGGCCTCGTTGATGGCCTTCAGGTGGCGCTCGTGCTCGTACTGCTTGCCGGGTGGCGCGAGGTCCGGGTGCCAGATCTTCGCCAGGCGGCGGCGGGCGAGCTGCACCTCCCGCTGATCGAAGGGCGCCTCGATCTCGAGGAGGAGGACCGCCTGCTCTATGTCGAGGATCTGCGCCACGGGACGCTCAGGGTACCGCGCCTCTGCGCTCCGCTTCCCGGGCCGCCGTCGCCGCGGTCGGTGCGGGTACGCGCAGCAGGCCGACCGGGTCCCACGCACCGCGGAAGCGGCTCGCGAGGGTCGCGAGCGCGAGGACGCCCAACAGCGAGAGGAGGACGACCAGCGGCACCTGCCAGGTCCAGCCGAGGCCGAGCGGCAGGACGACCGCGTTGTTGATCGAGTGGGCGAACATCCCCGGCAGGAGGCGGCCGGTGCGGGCGAACAGGGAGCAGAGGCCGACGCCGATCAGGGCCCGGTCCGCCAGGGCGAGCGGGTTGAACTCCAGGTGCGCGCACGCGAAGGCGACCGAGGAGACGACGGCGGCCGTCCACGTCCCGCGCCCCGCCCGCAGCGCCTGGAACATGATCCCGCGGTAGAAGGTCTCCTCGAAGACGGGCGCGACGACGGTGGCGAGCGCCACGAAGACGAGCGTCCAGGCCACGCCCGCGTCGTCCGGGACGATCCCGCCGCCGCGGTCGACGGCCAGCGGGGCGGCGAGCAGCGCGAGCGCCAGCAGCAGGATCGCGTAGCTGCCGATCAGCCCGCACGCGAGGCCGAGACTGCGCAGCGGCCGCAGCACGTGGAGGCCGAGCTGCGTGACGGTCAGCGGTGTCTCCGAGGCGACGAGGTAGAACCCCATGAGCGGCGCGAGCGTCTGGATGAGCAGGTCGAGCGCGAGGATCGCGCCGAGGTCCTCCTCGATGTCCGCGCCTGCGGCCGCCAGCGCCCCGGCGGCGGCCCCGACGACGAACACGCCGCAGAAGAGGTCCACGCCGATCGCCAGGCGGCCGGTCCGGCGCGTCCACGGCGGCAGCGGCGGGTGGTCCACGAACGGGACGCCGCCGGGCGCCAGGCGCGGGTCGACCTCCGGCAGGCGCGGGCGCGCGGGGACGAGCAGCAGCAGGTAGGCGTCGATGTCCCCGCAGAGCGCCAGCAGCCGGTACTGCGTCCGCTGCAGGCGACGGGGGTGGCGGCCGACGGCGAGCTCACTGACCGCGGCGGCGAGGGCGAGGACGGCGGCGAAGACGCCGAGGACCCACCGCAGCAGCGCGTACACCGGGCTCGTGAGCAGGCGCCACAGCAGCGAGCGGCGCGGGAGGCCGGGGGTGCCGGGCACCACGACGAGGACCGGGTGCGGCTCGTGGGCCCCGGACCGGGTGTCGCTGAGCAGCCAGGCGTGCGCGCGCTGGCGCACGGCGCGGCGCAGCGTCCGTCCGGCGAGCGTCCGCCACCATCGCGGTGCCCGGGCGGTGACCAGCACCCCGAGCGCCGCGACCGGCCAGGCGAGCAGGCAGGCCAGGCGGAGGACCACCAGGACGCACAGGCCCGGGAGGAGGGCCGCGCCCCGCCCCAGGACGCGGCGGCGGGTGCGGCTTCTCGCGGGCGCGTATCCTGGGGTGTTCATGTCGAGTCAGTACGTCTACACCATGCACAAGCTCACCAAGCGCGTGCCGCCGGACAAGATGCTCTTCGACGGCATCTCGCTGTCGTTCATCCCGGGGGCCAAGATCGGCGTCCTGGGCTACAACGGCGCGGGCAAGTCGTCCCTGCTGAAGATCATGGCCGGGCTCGACGACGACTACCGCGGCGAAGCGGAGCTCGCGCCGAACGCGACCGTCGGCATGCTCCAGCAGGAGCCGCAGCTCGACCCGGAGAAGACGGTCAAGGAGAACGTCGAGGACGGCGTCCGCGCGACGAAGGACCTGCTCGACCGCTTCAACGAGCTGGCCGCGAACTACTCCGAGGAGACCGCGGACGAGTTCGCCAAGCTCCAAGCGAAGATCGACG
>JAOPZU010000598.1 GCA_025963955.1 Solirubrobacterales bacterium | reverse complement strand
GCCTCGTGCGAGTGGGTGTCGTTGTCCGGCAGGCTGAAGAGCAGGAAGTCGAAGAGGTCGTGCTCGACGAGGTGGACCCCGACGCAGCCCGTGTGCTGGTCGCGCAGGCCCGGCATCCCGAGCCGCGACCAGCAGCCCGTCTCCCGGCTGGCGTACAGGTCCGCGTAGAAGAGCTCGGTCGGGCCCATGACCGTGCGGCGCATGACCTGGGAGGTGATGCGCGTCAGCGGCGTCTGCCGCGACGGCTTGTGCTCGTGCCGGCCGCGGAACATGAGGTAGGTCGTGCCGGCGGTGCGCAGGCCCCGGTCGTCGAGGGACTCGAAGACGGTCTCCACGTCCGCGGGCAGGTGCTGCGCGTTCATGTTGTAGACGGTGTCGATGAGCTGCTGCCCGATCCCGAACTTCCGCACCGCGGGGAAGCTCGAGCCGTACTCCACGTACCGCGACTCGGCCCGCGAGTACCAGTTCATCGCCGGGATGCGGTGCTCGTCCTGGAGGACGCCCGTGGCGATGCTCGCGGCGCAGACGGGGGTCACGGACGGGAACGCCGCGCAGCACGCGGGCTCGTACGTCCCGTGCTGCATCAGGTGCGCGAGGACGGGCGCGCGCCCCAGGGCCACGGCGCGCTCGAGCTCGGAGGGCTTGAGGCCGTCGATGACGGCCAGGACCAGCTTCTCGGGGGCGCCCGCGGCCACCTAGCGGAGGATGCGCAGCCCGGCGTACTTCTCGCCCTCGCGGCGCTTGCCACCACGCACGAGGAAGACGGCGCCCGCCACCGCGACGAGCCCGACGGGCGGGGCCAGGACGCTGAGCGCGGCGATGGCGACGGCGATGACCTCGGCGTACGCGGGCAGCGTCGCCTGGGTCGCCGCGTCCAGACGGGCGCGCACGCGACCGAAGAGGCCGCTCGCGGCGAGCGCCGCCAGCAGCGCCAGCAGCGGCCCGGCGAGCAGACCCGGCCACCACACGTCGAAACGGTCGTCGAGCTGCCCGGCGAACTCGAGGGCCGCGAGCACGGCGGCGACGCCGGTGATCGCCTGGGCGCCGCGGCCGTCCTGCAGCGCCCGGCGGCCGACGATGCTGGCGATCAGGGCCACCGCCATGACCGCGATCCAGATCGGCGACTCGAGGAACGCGAAGCTCGTCCCGTCGAAGTCGACGCCGAGGTCGGCGGCCGCGAGCACCCCGACGACCAACGCGGGGAGGAAGGGCCGGATGCCGATGGCGGCGGCGACGCCGGCGGCCTGAAGGATGTCGAGGAGGAGGTTCATGGTGTCTGGGTGGTCCCGTGCCCGGAAAAGGGGTCCGGTACCGTCCACGGGGACATGATGACCGACGGCAGGCCACCGACGCCGGACGGCGAACAGCGGAAGATGACGTCCCGCCGCCCCGGCCGCACGCAGGCGCGCGATCTCGAGCGCTACGCGTCGCTGTTCTCGAGCCGCACCCAGAACATGCGCTCCTCGCCGATGCGGGACCTCATGGCGCTCACCGCCCGGCCCGAGGTCATCTCGCTCGCCGGCGGCCTGCCGGACACCTCGACCTTCCCGGCCGAGGACTTCGCGAAGCTCATGTCGCACATGGCGGTCAAGGCGACCGCCCGCGCGCTGCAGTACGGGCCGACCGAGGGGATCGACGAGGTCCGCGAGGCGATCGTCCGCGTGATGGCGGCCGAGGGGACCGACGTGGACGGGGACGACATCCTCGTCACCACGGGCGGGCAGCAGGTCATCGACCTGGTCTGCAAGACGCTCGTGGATCCCGGCGACGTGATCATCGCCGAGGCCCCGACCTACCCCGGGGCCGTGCCGACCTTCAGCGCCTACCAGGCCGAGGTCATCCAGATCGAGATGGACGAGGACGGCATGCGGATCGACGTGCTCGAGGAGACCCTCGAGCGTCTGGACCGCGAAGGCCGCCGGCCGAAGTTCATCTACACGATCCCGAACTTCCAGAACCCCGCCGGGGTGACGATGTCGGCCCCGCGCCGGCGGCGGCTGGTGGACATCGCGCACGAGCGCGAGCTGCTCGTGCTGGAGGACAACCCCTACGGCCTGCTCCGCTACGAGGGCGAGCCGCTGCCGTCCCTCTACGCGATGGACGGCGGCGAGTTCGTCATCTACCTCGGGACGTTCTCCAAGATCCTTTCCCCCGGCGTGCGCGTGGGCTGGGCCGCGGCGCCGCGGCCCGTGCTGCAGCGGATGAACATCGGCAAGGCGTCGGCGGACCTCTGCTCCTCCACGCTGACGCAGCTGTTCGTCGCGGAGTACTTCGCGGCCGGGCAGTGGGAGGCGTACATGGACGAGCTGCGCGCTCTCTACCGCGGCCGCCGCGACGTGCTGCTCGAGTCGCTGGCCAAGCACCTGCCGGCCGAGGCCTCGTGGACCCGCCCGGAGGGCGGGCTGTTCATCTGGGCCACACTGCCGGACGGCCTCGACACCACCGACCTGCTGGCCAAGGCGCTCTCGCGCAACGTCGCGTTCGTCCCGGGCCGGGCCGCCTTCCTGGACGGCCGCGGCGGGACGTCCATGCGCCTGAACTTCTCCGGCGTGGACGAGGACCGGCTCCGCGAGGGCGTGCGGCGCATCGGCGAGGTCGTCCACGAGCAGCTCGACCTGCTCGGCTCGCTCACCGGCCGCCGGCCCGGGGCGATCCCGCGCCCGTCCGAGCGGGCGACGGGCGCCGAGCCCCGCGTGGACCCGGCGCTCGCCGACGTCCTCCACCTGCCCCGCCGCGAGGACGACGCCTCCCGGCGGTCCTCCTCGTGAGCGGCAGGCGCATCGTCGTCCTGAAGGGCGGCCGGTCGCTGGAGCGGCAGGTCTCCCTCACGAGCGGGGCGCGGGTGCAGGACGCCCTAGAGCGCCTGGGCCACGAGGTGCACGGGCTCGACGTCGGGCACGACCTCGTCGCCCGCCTGCGCGAGATCGCGCCGGACGCCGCGTTCATCGCGCTCCATGGCAGCGACGGGGAGAACGGCACGATCCAGGAGCTCCTGGAGATCCTCGGCATCCCCTACACCGGGAGTGGCGTCGGCGCGTGCGTCCGCTGCTCGGACAAGGTGCTCGCCAAGCACGCGATGGTGGACGCCGGGCTGCCCACCCCGGACTTCCTGTCCTTCAACGAGACGGCCTTCAAGGAGCTCGGAGCGGCCGAGGCGCTGCCCGCGGTCGAGGAGCGCCTGGGCTTTCCGCTCGTCGTCAAGCCCGCCGACCAGGGGTCCGCGCTCGGCCTGAAGTTCGCCGGCACCGCCGCGGACGTGCCGGCTGCGCTGGTGGCCGCGTTCTCCTACAGCGAGAAGGTCGTCCTCGAGCGCTTCGTGCCGGGGCGCGACCTCGCGGTGTCGATCCTCGACGGCCGTGCGCTGCCGGTGGTCGAGGCGATCCCGCTGGACGAGGACGGCTACGACTTCGCCGCGCGCTACACGATTGGGCGCACGCGCTTCGCCTGTCCCGCCGAGCTCGACGAGGACACCACGGCGCGGGCGCAGGAGCTGGCGCTGGCGGTGCACGAGCTGCTCGGCTGCCGGCACTTCTCGCGCGTGGACCTCATGTGCGACGCCGAGACCGGGGCGCTCACCGTCCTGGAGGCCAACGTCATCCCCGGGATGACGGAGACGAGCCTGCTGCCGCAGGCGGCGGACGCTGCGGGGATGGACTTCGATGCCTTGGTGGGAACGATGCTGGGGCTGGCGCTGGGCGACTGACCCGGGCCGGCGACGTCATCCCCCGCTTTGACGCGAGGGAGTCACTCCCCGCTCGGAGGTGACGGCGCACCCCCTTTGGGTGACGAAGTCACTCCCCGCTCGGGGGTGACGCAGTCACTCCCCGCTTTCCCCCATGAAGTCCTCGGGCGTCACCTGGTCGAGGAACTCCTTGAAGCGATCGACGACCTCCTCGGTGTCCTCGACGTCGTGCTCGAACTCGATGGCCGACTCGGCGATGACGTCCTCCGCGGCGAAGATGGGCGCGCCGGAGCGGACGGCGAGGGCGAGCGCGTCGCTCGGCCGCGAGTCGATCTGGATCGTCCGGTCGCCGATCGCGAGCGTGATCGAGGCGAAGAAGGTGTTGTCCTTGAGCTCCGTCACCGCGACCTGCGTGCACTTGACCTCGAGCTCGCCGAGCACGTCGACGATGAGGTCGTGGGTCATGGGGCGCGGCGTGGTCGCGCCCTGGAGCTTC
>JAOPZU010000582.1 GCA_025963955.1 Solirubrobacterales bacterium | reverse complement strand
GCGGTGGGTCGCCGCGGCGCTGCGCTGCGCCGCCACCGAGATCGAGGAGGGCGGCCACGGGGTGCGGATCGAGCTGGTCTGCGTCGGGGACGCGGCGCGGGGGGTGCGCGCCGACGCGCTCGTGTCCGCGGGCCGCGAGGCGATGCTGAACGCCGCGAAGTTCGCGGCGAGCGGCGGGCCCGTGTCGGTCTACGCCGAGTTCGGGCCGGGTGAGGCCCAGGTCTTCGTCCGCGACCGCGGCCCCGGGTTCGACCTCGAAGGGGTCGCCGCCGACCGCCGCGGGGTCCGGTCGTCCATCCTCGAGCGCATGACGCGCCACGGCGGGCACGCCGACATCCGCCCCGCTCCGGGCGGCGGCACCGAGGTCGAGCTGCGCATCGACCTCCCGGGGGACGGATGAGCATCGGCGTCGTCATCGTCGACGACCACGCGCTCTTCCGGGCTGGCGTCCGCTCCGCGCTGAGCGGGCTATTCGACGTCCGCGGCGAGGCCGGCGGTGTGGAGGAGGCGGTCGGCGTCATCACGGCGCTGGAGCCCGACGTCGTCCTGCTCGACGTCCACATGCCCGGCGGCGGCGGCCGCGAGGTCATCGCCCGCGTGACGCGGACCCGTCCCGAGCAGCGGTTCCTCGCGCTGTCGGTCTCCGACGCGCCGGGTGACGTCATCACCGTCATCCGGGCCGGCGCGCGCGGCTACGTCACGAAGACGATCGCCGTCGAGGACCTCGCCGACGCCATCCGCCGGGTGCACGAGGGCGACGCCGTCTTCTCCCCGCGCCTGGCCGGCTTCGTCCTCGACGCCTTCGCCGGTGAGCTGCCGCCGGCGGAGGTCGACGCCGAGCTCGACCTGCTGACGCCGCGCGAGCGCGAGGTCCTGCGGCACATCGCCCGCGGCTCGATGTACAAGGAGATCGCCCACCGGCTCGGGATCTCCGCGAAGACGGTGGAGACCCACGTCTCGTCCGTGCTGCGCAAGCTCCAGCTCTCCTCCCGGCACGAGCTCACGCGGTGGGCGACGGAGCGACGGCTGGTGGACTGAGGGCCTTTCGCGGGGGCGTCGGGAGCCGGTCATCCCCCTTCGCTTTCCGCCGCGCCTTCGTGGTGGTGGCGCGACCGCGTGGGCGCGGCCATGGCGCTGCGGGGGATGACCGGCTTCCCGCCGTCCCCGCTCGTCGCCCTCTCCGGCGCGGATGCGGGCAGGACGCCGCGCGCTACGAGGGCAGCAGCCCCGCCATGTCCGCCGCGAAGCCCGGGTAGCTCACGTCCGCGGCGTCCATCCCGACGACCTCGACGCCCTCGCGGGAGGCGAGGCCCGCGACCGCCCCGAGCATTGCCAGGCGGTGGTCGCCGTGGGAGTGGATCGTCCCGCCGCGCAGGCCACCGGTGCCGGTGACGACGAAGCCGTCGTCCGTCGCCTCCAGCTGCCCGCCCAGGCCGTTGAGGCCGTCGACGACGGTCTGGATCCGGTCGGACTCCTTGACCTTCAGCTCGGCTGCGCCGCGCACGATCGTCTCGCCCTCGGCGAAGCAGCCGAGCAGCGCGACGAGCGGCAGCTCGTCGATCGCCAGCGGCACCTCCCACGACTCCACGGTCGTGCCGTGCAGCGGCCCGGCGGTGACGTCGAGGTCGCCCGTGGGCTCGCCGGCGGTCAGCGGCGCGCCGTGCTCCTCCAGGTCCCCGACGATGATCGCCCCCATGCGCTGGGCGATCTTGAGGAACCCGGTCCGCGTCCAGTTCGTGTTGACGCCGCGCAGGACCAGGCGCGACTTGGGCACGAGGATGCCCGCCGCGATCGCGAAGGCCGCGCTGGAGAGGTCGGCCGGGACGATGATCTCCTCGTCCAGCACAAGCTCGTCCTGGTTGACGACGCGGACGGCGCCGTCGGTCCGCTGCACCTGGATGCCGGCGGCCAGCAGCATGCGCTCGG
Organism: Solirubrobacterales bacterium; assembly: GCA_025963955.1. Classification (GTDB taxonomy): domain Bacteria; phylum Actinomycetota; class Thermoleophilia; order Solirubrobacterales; family Solirubrobacteraceae; genus Paraconexibacter. The sequence goes on along the minus strand of JAOPZU010000582.1, from coordinate 967 downwards.
TGTGGTCGCGGGAGGGCTCGGGCTCGCGGACGATCGTCTCCCCGTCCGCCATCAGCGCGGCCAGCAGCACGCACGACTTCACCTGCGCGCTCGCCACCGGGAGCGTGTAGTCGATGCCGTGCAGGCGGGTGCCGTGCACCGCGAAGGGCGGGAAGCGCTCGTCCCGCGCCTCGAGGCGGGCGCCCATCAGCCGCAACGGGATCGCGATGCGGTCGACCGGGCGCCCCCGGATCGACGCGTCCCCGTCGAGCGTGTAGCTGCGGCCCTCCTGCGCGGCGAGCCAGCCGGGCAGCAGCCGCATGAGCGTCCCGGCGTTGCCGACGTCGATCGTCCCTAGCGCCGGCGCGGCCTCGCGCAGCCCGGTCCCGCGGATCACGAGGTGGTCCGCGTGGCGGTCGACGAGCGCCCCGAGCTGCGCCATCGCCGCCAGGGTCGAGTTCGTGTCCGCGGCGTCGAGGTAGTTCCGCACCCGCACCGGCTCGGAGGCCATCGCCCCGAGCAGCGCCGAGCGGTGGCTGATGGACTTGTCGGCCGGCGGGGTCAGGGATCCCTTCAGGCGGCGGACGGGATCGAAGCGGACGGTGGAACTCATGTGACGGGAAGGTCCTTCGCGGTGATCAGGGTGCGGGCGCGCTCGGCGTCGGCCGCCGCGACCCAGAGGCCGACGACGCCGCTCTGGCCGTCCTGCGACGGTGCCAGCGACATGTCGGAGATGTTGATGCCGGCGTGCCCGAGCGTCAGGGCGAGGTCGGCGACGACCCCCGGGACGTTCGGCACCGAGACGCGCAGCTCCTGCTGCGGGCCACCGTCGAGCCCGACCTCCAGCAGCGCGCGGCGCAGGTCGGCCGCCTGCGCCTGCCAGGCCTCGAGGTCGTGGAGCCGGCCGCGGACGCGCTGCAGCTCGGCGACCGTCGCGTCGATCTGGTCCCCGAGCGCCGCGGCGTTCGCGCCGTAGATCTGCGCCCAC
>JAOPZU010000558.1 GCA_025963955.1 Solirubrobacterales bacterium | reverse complement strand
ACCCAGCGGCTGCTGACGAGCTCGCCGCCGCAGAAGCTGAGCGCGGTCGCGTCCCGGACCCACACCTGGGTCATCCACCCGGGCGTGGTGGCGGCGGTGCTCCCGCCGACGACCCGGAGCGTTGCGGTGGCCGCGGGCGCGGACGCCGTGAGGGACCCGCCGCCGAGGAGGACACCCGCCGTGACCGCGGCGGCCTGCATGACCCGTGGGACGTTCATGCCCGCACCAACGCCGCGGGGCGCCGGACGACGCGGTGGGCCGTCGTCTTTCTCACCGAGGTCCCGAGCGCTGGATCGCGAGGACCGCGGTGTCGTCCGAGGGCTCCTCGTCCCCGAACGCGTCAAGCGCGGCCTGCACCCGGGCCACGGCGTCGTGGGCCCCGTCGGCCCCCGCCAGGACCTCCCGCAGCCGCGCCTCCCCGAAGCGGTCGCGACCCGCGCGGCGCTCGAGGACACCGTCGGTGTAGATCACCAGGACGTCCCCCTCCCGCAGGGCGACGTCCGTCGTCGAGAACGAGGACTCCCAGGCGCCGAGCAGCGGCCCGAAGGCACCGACCGGCTCGACCCGCCCGTCGCGCACGAGCATCGGCAGCGGGTGCCCCGCGCAGGTGACGGCGGCCTCCGCGGCGTCCCCCCGGACGCGCACGCGGACGGCGCAGACCGTGCAGAGCGCCGGCTCCGTCCGCGGGACGAGCAGCCGATTGAGGTGGCCGACGGCCTCCACCGGGTCCCCCGACGCCTCGCCGATGGCCCTTAGGGTGTGGCGCGCCTGGGCGGTCAGCGCCGCCGCCTCCGCCCCGTGCCCGGCGACGTCGCCGACGATCGCCATGAAGCCGTCGGCGACCGGGAAGACGTCGTAGAAGTCGCCGCCGACCCAGTTCTCCGCTCCGGCCGGCCGGTACGCGCTGGACAGGCGGAAGCCGTCGATCTCCGGGAGCTCGTCCGGTAGCAGGCTCGCCTGCAGCGTCGCGGCGATGTGCGAGCGCTCCGCGTGCAGGCGCGCGTTCTGGATGGCGGTGCCCGCCCGGCGGCCGAGCTCCTCCCCGAGCGCCAGGTCGGCGGCGGTGAAGACGCGCTCGGACTCGGCGTTCACGAGGCTGAGGACCGCCAGCGGCTTGCCGCCCGCCGGGGCCACCGGCACCTGGACGACCGACCGCATGCCGAGCGCGCGCAGCGTCTCGCGCTGCTCAGGGTCGGCGATCCGTTCGTCGATGAAGGCGTCGGTGATCGACGCCAGCAGTGTCGCCGGCCCGCCCCGCAGGATCGCCGCGGCCCCACCCTGGTCGTTCACCTGCTCGGCCCAGCGGGCGTCGTACTCGCGGGCGAAGCGGACCTTGTGGGGATCCACGTGGGCGACCGCGACCTGCCGGATCGCGCCGTGCTCGTCCGGCATGACGATCGAGCACCAGTCCGCCAGCTCGGGGACCGCGAGCGCGACCAGGCGCGGCAGCGTCTGCGCGAGGTCCAGCGAGGAGGAGAGGACCTCGCCGGCCTCCGCGAGCAGGCGCTGCGTCAGGATCGCGCGCCGCATCTCGGTGATGTCCTCGGTCATGCTCACGACCATCGCGAGCCCGCCGTCCGCGTCGAGCACCGCCCGCGCACGGATGACCCGCCAGTACTCGCGGCCGCTGCGGCGGTCGATGGCCCGGACGGTGAGGGGCTCGACCTCGCGCTCGCCCAGCAGGATGCGGCGGCTCGGGTAGCGGGCCGCCACGAGCGGGACGCCGTGCTCGTCGAAGGTGTCCCAGCCCTCCGCTATCTCCTCCGGCGTGGCGGCGATGACAGCCTGCGGGGAGGACATCCCCATCGCCTCGGCCGCGGCCTGGTTGGCGTAGACGATGCCCTTTCCCGGCCGCTGGATGAGGACGGCCGCCGCGAGGCCGCCGACCACCTCGCCGGCCTGGTCGACGCCGGCCCGGCGCACGGCGTCGATCCCGAGGCGGTCGCTCACGTCGACGACCACGCCCATCCACTCGAAGCGCTCCGGATCGACGACCGTCGCGCCGATCAGGACCCGCACCCGGGTGCCGTCCCGGCGCAGGTACTCCTTCTCGAACACGTCCGCGGTCCCGGTCCGGCGCATCTGCGCGACCGCGTCCGCGTCGACGGCCGCCCACTCCGGCGGGGTCATCCGGGGCCAGGGCGGCAGGTCCTCGGCGCTGGCGTAGCCGACCATCGCCAGGAAGGTGGCGTTCGCCTCGATGATCCGGTCCTCCAGCCCGCGGATGAGGCCCCCGAACCCGGCGTCCGCGAGCACCTGCAGGCGCCGGAGGGTCTCTTCGAGCTCGGCCCGCGTCCGCGCGCTCTCGGCGGCCATCCGCGCGCTGTCGACGGCGAGCGCCACGCGGTGCCCGAGGTCCTGCGCGAGCGCGACGTCGCCCGGGGAGAACACCCGGCCGCTGACGTCGTTCGCCAGCGTCATCAGGCCGAGGGTCCGCCCGTGGAGCGCGAGCGGGACGGTCAGCACCGAGCACAGCGCCAGCGCGCGTAGCTCGCCGAGGTGCTCCTCATCTTGCGCGCCGAGGAGCAGCAGCTCGTCCGTGATCGCGTTGAGGACGCCGACCTGTCCGCTGCGGAGGACCTCGCTGGGCGCCCCGGTCAGCGTTGCGTCGGACGCGCCCGCGCCGGGTGGGTGGCGCTCGCGGACACGCTCCAAGGCCACGGCGCGCGCCGGGTCGAGGTGGTGGACCGGCCCGAGCTCGAGCGTGCCGTCCTCGCGGACGAGGTCCACCGCGCAGCCGTCAGCGACGGTCGGGACCGCCAGGCGTGCGACCGCGCCCACGGCGTCCGGGCTGCCGATCGCGGCGGCGAGCGTGTCGCCGGCCTGCGCCAGGACGCGGTGGTGCTGCTCGGCCTCGGTGCTCGCGGTCACGTCCTGGATGACGCTCACCACGAGCGGCCCGTCCTCCAGGAGGGTCGCGGCGGTGCGGAGCCAGAGGGTGTCCCCGGTCTTCCGGCGGACGCTGCGCGTCAGCAGGGGCGGCCCCGGGTCGCCGCTGAGCGCGCGCCGGTGGGGCAGCGTGTCGACGTCGAACGGCTCCCCGTCCGGCTCCGCGACGTGGAAGCGCGCGACGATCGTCCCGGGCGGCGCCGCCAACAGCTCCGGGACCGAGGCGGCCCCGAGCAGGTCGGCCGCCGCCTGGTTGGCGTAGACCATGCGC
>JAOPZU010000522.1 GCA_025963955.1 Solirubrobacterales bacterium | reverse complement strand
ACGGCCGACGCCCGATGGACGGTGCACGTCGACCACGGCGGCGAGGACGTCGTCCTCAGCTGCTCGTGGCTCTTCTGCGCGTCGGGGTACTACCGCTACGACGAGGGCTTCTCCCCGACGTTCCAGGGGTCGGAGGACTTCGCCGGGGAGATCGTGCACCCGCAGTTCTGGCCGGAGGACTTCGAGCCCGAGGGCAAGGAGGTCGTGATCATCGGCTCCGGCGCCACCGCCGTGACGCTCGTCCCGGCGCTCGCGGAGCAGGGTGCGCACGTGACGATGCTGCAGCGCTCGCCCTCCTACGTGCTGCCCCTGCCGTCGAAGGACCCGATCGGCGACACATTCCGCAAGTGGTTCGGCGACGCCCGCGGCCACAGGCTGACGCGCCAGAAGAACATCGAGCAGCAGCGTCTCCTCTACGCGTTCTGCCAGCGCTTCCCGGGCCAGGCGCGCAAGTGGATCCGCGGGATCAACAACAAGTACCTGCCCGAGCACGTGGACGTCGACGTCCACTTCAACCCGACCTACGAGCCGTGGGACCAGCGCCTCTGCGCCGTCCCGCACGGCGACCTCTTCCGCGCGTTCCAGAAGCGCACGGCGGACATCGTCACCGACGGCATCGAGCGCTTCACCGAGAAGGGCGTCCTGACGAGCTCGGGCACCGAGATCCCCGCCGACGTCATCGTCACCGCGACGGGGCTGAACATGCTGCTCTTCGGCGGGATGACGCTCGACGTCGACGGCGAGCCGGTGCAGATCCCCGAGACCCTCGCCTACAAGGGCTTCATGGGTTCCGGCGTGCCGAACTTCTCGTTCGCGATCGGCTACACCAACTCGTCGTGGACGCTGAAGATCGATCTCGTCTGCCGCTACCTCAACCGCGTCCTGACCCACATGGACGAGGGCGGCTTCGACGTCGCCGTCCCGGTCAACGACGAGGCGGACATGCAGACCCGGCCGCTGATGGACTTCAAGGCCGGCTACGTCCTGCGCGCGCTGGACCAGATGCCCAAGCAGGGCCCGTCCGCCCCGTGGCACCTGGCGATGAGCTACCGCGAGGACGAGAAGCACCTGCGCAAGGGCAGGGTCGACGACGGGGTCCTGCGGTTCCTGCACCACGAGTCCGGGCTGCCGGTCTCCCACCCCGCCGGGCCGGCGACGGCGCCCGCCCCCGCCGCGCCCGCACCGACCGACGCCGGCACGAAGGTCGCCGCATGAGCAAGGTCGACGGCAAGGTCTGCGCGATCACCGGCGCGGGCTCCGGCATCGGCCGTGCGCTGGCGGTCCTGCTGGCCGGCCGGGGCGCCCGCCTCGCGATCTCCGACGTCAGCGCCGCGGGCCTCGAGGAGACCTCGGCGCTGGCCGAGGCGGCGGGCTCGCCCGACGTCCTGACCACGACGCTCGACGTCAGCGACCGCGACGGCTTCTTCGCCTGGGCGGACGAGGTCGTCGCGCACTTCGGCCAGGTCCACCAGATCTACAACAACGCCGGCGTCGCTTTCTCACGCCCCGTCCTGGAGTCCACGTGGGAGGACTACGAGCGCGTGCTGAGGATCAACCTGCAGGGGGTCATCCACGGCACCCAGGCGTTCCTCCCGCACGTCATCGCCTCCGGCGACGGCCACGTGGTCAACGTCTCGTCGCTGAACGGCATCATGGCCCAGCCCGAGATGAGCCACTACTGCGCGTCGAAGTTCGCCGTCCGCGGGTTCACGGAGTGCCTGCGGATGGAGATGCAGGCCGCCAAGCACCCGGTCGGCGTCCTCTCCGTCCACCCCGGCGGGATCAAGACGAACATCAGCTCGGCCGCGCTGCAGCACGCCCGCGACAGCGGCTCGGAGATCACCGCCGAGCACGAGGCCCGCGACCGCCTCTACCGCGAGAAGCTCCTGAAGATGGACCCCGCCGATGCCGCGAGGTCCATCGTCGGGGCCGTCGAGGGCGACCGGGTCCGCGTGATGGTCGGCAACGACGCCAAGGCGATGGACGCCCTCGTCCGCCTGATCCCCGCCGCCTACGGCCGGGTGCTGAACGCCGCGACGAAGCGGATGTTGAAGAGCTGAGACCGTGGGGCGCCGACCCGTCGGGAGCGGGCGACGGGCGCTCGGCGGCCCGGGGCGCCGCCGGATCCGGGCGTCCGCGGGACCGCCGGGGAGGACCCGTTAGCGTCGGAGCGGTGACGAAGATCGTGCTCCTCGACGACTACCAGGGGGTCGCGACGGGCCTCGGCGGCTGGGACCGCCTGCCGCCCGGCTGCGAGGTCGTGGCGATCGACCGGGCGCTGACCGGGACGGACGAGCTCGTCGCCGTCCTGGAGGGCGCGGAGGTCTTGGTGGCGATGCGCGAGCGCACCCGCTTCGACGCCGAGCGCCTCGCTCGGCTCCCCGCCCTGCGCCTGCTGGTCACGACCGGCATGGCCAACGCGTCGATCGACATGGAGGCGGCCGCGGCGCACGGGATCACGGTCTGCGGCACGCGGGGCCGCGGCGGCGCGACGCTCGAGCTGACGTGGGGCCTCATCCTGGCGCTCGCGCGGTCGATCCCGCAGGAGGACGCCAACGTGCGCGCCGGCGGGTGGCAGCGGACCGTCGGCCTGGAGCTCGACGGCGCGACGCTCGGGATCGTCGGGCTCGGGCGCC
>JAOPZU010000108.1 GCA_025963955.1 Solirubrobacterales bacterium | reverse complement strand
GACGTGAAAGCCCGTGCCCAGGATGATCGCGTCGACCGGGTGCTCGACGCCGTCGCTGGTGACAACGGAGTGCGCGCGGACCTCGGCCAGGCCGGTGACGACTTGCACGTTGGGCTTGGCGACCGCCGGATACCAGGCGTTAGAGATCAGGATGCGTTTGCAGCCGATCTCATAGTTGGGGGTCAGTTTCACTCGAAGGGCTGGGTCCTTGACCTGGCGGTGCAGGTGCCCGAGCGCCACTCGCTCGGCCATGCGCCTGAGCCTGGGGGACTTGACGAGCGGGTAGTGCAGCAGCTCCCGGGTGAGATATTGCGTGCCGCGGGCCAGGCGCTGCAGGCCGGGACGCTTGGCCAGCAGTCGCCGTTCGGCTGCGGTGATGGTGCGGTCGTTGCGCGGCACGACCCACGGTGCGGTGCGCTGGACGAGGACCAGGTGATCGACCAGCGGTTGGATCTCCGGGACGAACTGGATCGACGACGCGCCGGTGCCGATGACCGCCACGCGTTTGCCTTGCAGGTCGTAGTCGTGGTCCCAGCGGGCGGAGTGGAAGACCGTCCCGGCGAAGTCCGCCAGGCCGGGGATGGCCGGGAGGGCGGGCTCGGTGAGCGGGCCGCAGCCGTCGATGATGACGTCGGCGGTTAAGTGCATTCCCGTGGTTGTGATGTCCCACCGGCAGGCCATCTCGTCCCAGGTGGCGTCGTGGAGTTCCTCACCGAAGTGGATCAGGGGTCGCAGCCCGAAGTCGGTCGCGACTGAGCGCAGGTACTCGAGGATCTCGTGCTGGCGGGAGAAGGATCGGGTCCAGCCGGGGTTGGGGGCGAAGGACAGCGAGTACAGGTGTGAGGGCACGTCGCAGGCCGCGCCGGGGTAGGTGTTGTCGCGCCACACCCCGCCGACGTCCTCGGCTCGTTCGAGGATGAGCAGGTCGCGCTCTCCGTCGCGTTGCAGGTGAACGGCGGCGGCCAGGCCGGCGAAGCCGGTACCGACGATGGCGATGTGCACGTGGCGTACGGCGGTGGTCGGCTCAGGGGAGGTGGCGGCGGGCATGGCGTGTCCTTAGGTCAAGACGGAAGGTGGGGGCCGACGGACCGGCCGCGTGGGCGGCCGGTCCGTCGGTCAGGGACTGGTCAGGACGCGCAGGTAATTCCGGTGCGGGTCTTGTTGTCCGGTCCGCACGGCAGGACGGTCGGCGCTTGCCAGCCGCTGCCGCTCACGACACCGCTGATGCCCTGGGGCGTGAGGCCGTACAGCCGGGCGATCAGGCGGAACCCTGTGGTGGCGGCGGTCGGCTGCGGCGACGGCAGCCAGTTCGTCCTCTGGGCGGGGTCGGTGGGCGCGTCGGGCTGGATGTACACGTCAAAGGAGCCGTCGGCGTTCGTCTTCAGCCCGGTGCGGTCGTTGACGAGCCACTTCTTGGCGGGGTTGACGATGAAGAACCCGTCGTTGTCGTACAGCGTCATGGACCAGAAGAACTTCACCGGCGGCGCCGAAGCGAAGTGCGCGACGTACCGCTTGGCGCCGGTGAGGGGGCTCTTGTCACGGTCGGTGAGCGTGATCGGGTAGACAGAGACGTCCGGGGTCGGCGCGCCGAGACCGGTCTTGTCGACGACCGCACGCAGCGAGTAGTCGGTGCCGTACGTCCCGGTGCGCAGCGCCACCCAGCCGTTGTGGGCTTCGAAGCCATCGAGGAAGATCTTCGCCAGGGCGCCCTGCGTCCTGACCGGTCCGCCGGTCACGGCGTCGCGCATCGCCTGCAGCTGCGGGTCCGACAGCGTGCCACCGGAAGTGGGGTGAAGGCCTGATCCGATGCCGAGCGTCTTGATCCGCGTGAGCATGGCCGCGTCGGCCGCCGGCGGGGGAAACTTCTGCAGCTCGTCACCGAGCGCGTCGAAGAACGTCGCCGGATCCTCGCCGGGGCCGGTGCCGACCACGTGCTTGACGTCGACGGTGCTGTCGACCGTCTTGGGCTTGGGCGGGGTGTAGGCGTAGGGACGCTTGGGGTTCCACCGGTTCAGCGGCGTGACCTTGTAGCCGTTCATCGTCTTCCTCGTGGCGGCAAGGTCAGCAGCACCGTTGTTGTAGGTGCGGCCGATGATCCACACGCGGTTGTAGGGCGAGCGGATGCGCCGCAGTCCGGCGGGCACCTTGCCGGTGAAGCCCGGTCCGGTGACGAGGTAGTCGCCGTCCGGCAGGGCGTTGCCGGGCGAGCCGATGTTCTGGAAGTCCTCCTGGTAAGGCGACATCAGCGGCAGCACGTGAAAGCGCTTGGTGCCCTTGACGGAGTGGATCACCTGCGGCTGGCGACTGAGGTCCAGCCACGCGATGGAGTACAGCGTGTCGCTGTTGGGGGCGACGACCGCACGGTCGGACGCGTCGGCGAGCTTGTTGAAGTGGTTGAACTGGTTGACCGGTCCGAATCCGCGGCCGGTGCTGACGTTGGTGCTCGTGTTGTTTTCGAAGGTCTTGCGCATGTTCAGCAGCGGGATGCCGAACTGGTAGGCGTCCTGGGCGATAGAGAAGGCCGAGTCGTAGGCCTGCTTCTGGACCGGGTCAGCCGGGTCGTAAGCCGCGGATGCGCCGGGGCTGGTGACCCCGAGGGTCACGCCGGCGACGCACGCAGCGACAGCCAAGCGCGTGAGGGTGGTGGTCAACGGATTGCTCATGTTGGGTCTCTCCAAAGAACGTCGGGACGGGGTGCGACCTAACGTAAGCGCGCCACAAGCCGGCGTCTTGTCGGGTTGGAACTCGGCGGCCGAGCCCTTTGCGGAAAGCCACAAAACTCCCGCGACACATGGTCGCCCGGTAGCGTCGACAGGCGTGCCGCCGGCTTTTGCACCCGCACACAAGACCGGAGCCGACGCCGTCTGGCGCGACATCCTCGTCCCGCTCTGCGAAGACCTACGCGACGACAGCACCGCCGTCTCCCTGGACGTCGTGCGCACCATCCAGGTCGAGTTTCCTGAGCTGTTTCCCGACGAAGACACCTTCGAGGGCAACCGGGCCGCCAGCGAGCAGAACATCCTGCTGATCATCGGAGCTATACGTGAGGGTCAGGACCCGGCGGACTTGCAGGCGCCGACCGCGTCAATGGCCTACCTCCGGGATGCGGTGCACAGCGGCGTGCCCGTCGAGGCGATGCTCCGCTCACTGCGCCTCGGCCACGCCAAGCTGCTGGACATCATGCTCGACGGCATCCGGGCACGAACGACTTCAGAAGAACAGTTCGCCGGTGCTGCCAGCCTTGCGACCGCGTGGTCGTTCGCCGGGATCGATCGGCTCTCCACCCTGACCACCGTGCTCTACGCCGAAGAGCGCGGCAGCTGGATGCGCAGCGCGGCGTTCTCTCAGACCGAAACGGTCCGCGCGATCCTCGCCGGCCGCGAAATCGACGCGCAGACCGCCGGCCAACGACTGCGGTACCCCCTGGAACGGCACCACACAGCGCTGATGGCCTGGGTCAGCTCAGCCCAAGACGACCGCGACGCCTTCGCCGACCTCGAGAGGGCCGTAGCCGCAGCCGCCCACAGCACCGGGCTGGACGCCGTGCTCGTCCAACCACTCGGACTCATGACGACCTGCGCCTGGGTCGCATCCACCGCGCCCATCGACCCGCAAATGCTCGGCCACATGATGTTGGATCCGGACCTGTTGCCCGGGGTCCACCTCGCAGTCGGCGACCCCGGGCACGGACCTGCAGGGTTCCGAAGAAGCCACCGTCAGGCCGGCGAAGCGCGACGCGTCGCGACCCTCACCGACCGTCCCGCCGGCTCAGTGACCCGCTACGCGGACATCGCGCTGACCGCCCTGACCACCGTCGACGCCACCCAGGCCCGCGAATTCGTACAGGCTCAACTCGGTGCTCTAGGCGCGCTCGATCCAGCGATCCTCCGCCTCGCCGCCACGCTGGCCGCCTACCTCGACGGCGGATCAAGCCACGCCAGGGCGGCCCGGCAGCTCGGCGTCCACGAGAACACCGTGCGCTACCGCGTGCGACAGGCCGAAGACCTGCTCGGCCGCCACGTCAACTCAGACACGCTGGAACTCCGCGTCGCCCTCCGACTCGCAGAGGCAACCCGTGCCTAGCAGCGCTCCACCAAGACCCGTCGGCCGGCGCAGAACCCAGCTTCCGTAGCTGTGCCGACCAGAAGCTGCTGAGGCCGACGCTTCTCCTTGCGCGAATCGAAGCAGCGGACGCCGCAGTCTCCTCACCGCTCAATCGGACGAGTTCGACCGGGACGGACCGCGGGTCGCTCGCACTTGGTGCTCTAGCGCGGGGGCGCTGGCTAAGCGCATCAACCCCCGCTAGGCCACGCGGTGAGTCGCTGATCCGCGAGCTCGCCGCCGTGCGCGCGAGCGCTTCTGCTGGCTTGACGTAACCCGAACCGTGTTGCGGCGGCCGCTGGCGAACTTCGATTTCGCGGAGGAACCTCAGGCGACACCCGCGATCGGGAGGAAGCCATGTCGTCAGTACTGCTGGACGCCGCCGGCCGTCGCCGCGCACCAGCCACGTTGCCCGGCCATCACTGCGGCCGGCCACCGCATAACAAAGGCCTGCACTACCCGGCCGACCCTCCGACGGTCGAGGAGATCATCACGGTGATGCGCCACGCAGGGGATCGCATCGACGGTGACCGCCTGCGCGCGTTGATCGTGATCCTCTGGCGATCGGGGCTGCGGATCAGCGAAGCGCTCGCGCTCCTTGAGAGCGACCTTGACCCCGGCCGCGGCGCGATCCTCGTGCGCTGTGGCAAAGGCGGAAAACGCCGCGAAGTCGGCATGGACCACTGGGGCTGGGAACAACTGCAGCCCTGGCTTACCCGCCGTACGGACCTGCCGGTCGGCAGCCTGTTCTGCGTCATTCACGGTCAGTCCCGCGGACGGCCGTGGTCGGCGTCGGCTGTCCGCACCCAGCTGCGACACCTGGCAGCAAACGCCGGCGTGCGACGACGGTTCGCCCCACATCAGTTGCGTCACGCCCATGCTGTGGAGATGGCCCGCGAAGGCGTGCCGCTGATGATCATCCAACGCCAGCTCGGACACGCGAACCTCGGCGTTACCTCGATCTACCTCCAAGGCATCGACAACGCCGAGATCATCGGCACCGTCCACGCCCGACCCGCGCCGATGATCCCCGCCACCGCCGGCCTCCGAAATCGCCGCTGAACGAGTAACCCTTCACAGCCGACCGAAATCGTCCAACGCAGAAGCGCCCGCGCTAGCCGTAGGCTGCGGTGCATGGACGTCCATATGTTCGCGGGCCTTCGCGTACGGGACTTTCTCCACTGCGCATACTTGGTACGAGCGATTGCTCGGCGACCCGAGCTTCTATCCCCATGAGGCTGAGGCAGTGTGGACCCTCGCCGACAACCGGTCGATCTACATCGTCGAAGCCCAGGCGCGCGTCGGCAACGGAGTCGTCACGCTGTTTGTCGAAGACCTCGACACGCAGGTCGCAGAAATCGCGGCCCGCGGGCTGGACCCCGCAGAGCATGAGGTGTACGCAACGGGAGCCCGCAAGGCGGTGTACCGCGACCCCGACGGCAATGAGATCGGGCTCGCGGGCCGAGGCGCCAACACACTGCCGAGTGCGTCCCCTCGTGCGTAGCCTGTAGGACCCAGGTTTCGTTTGAAGGCGAAGTGAGGGCCAGGCACGCAGCTGCGGTCTGTCAGGGCGACGTGCTCGCCGCAGGTGGCCTCCTGGAGGCGGGGGAGCTCAGTGCACTGACGCGCTACGAGCCCTGCCCTGCCCTGCGGCGTTAGCTCTCCCTCGGCGCAAGGAGATCGTGCGGGTGGCGACAAGCCTCCCTCCCGAACGCGCGCCCGCCTCAGTGCTCAGAAGAAGGTCCATCGCGTCTGGCTGAACTGCGATCCCTTGCCGAAACCAAGAGCCCTGACAGGGGTGACGCGGAACACGAGGGCGTCGGCTGTTCTGATCGCGTCGGCGAGACCGAACCAGGTGCCGTCGGGCGCCGTGAGATGGTCGCCGTACTTCGACTCGTAGGCGCCGGCGACACGCCGCAGTTCGGGCTCATCGCCGACCTGCGCAGCATCACCTTCTACGACGATGTCCAGACCGTCGAGTCTGTTGCAGCCGGTCGTCAGAATGCAGTGCTGGTTGTGAGCGAGGTTCTTGGCTTTGCGCTCGTCAGATCCCGTGCAGAAGTACATGGCACCGTCCAGCCAGATGCCGATGAGCGGGGTCACGTGCGGGCGCCCGTCCGGCCGAACCGTCGACAGCCAGTACAACTCGGCGTGCTCGAGTTCCTCACGCGCATGTGTCCACGAGGTCGCAACAGCATCGGGGCTGCTAAAGCCCGCCAGAGCAGTCACCGGCTCAGGTTCAGTCATGTATAGCTCCGATCGGCTCCAGTTGTCGACGCGCGAATGTCGGTGGAAGGGTTGCGCTGTCGCAGCAGCGCCGGGGCGCGCAGGGCCGCCCGCGTCGGCGGGTCGTGGCGGCAAACGATGCGGCATGTGGCCCTTCTCTTGAGTGGCAGCCCGGGTCGCCGGCGCGCACGAGCGAC
>JAOPZU010000476.1 GCA_025963955.1 Solirubrobacterales bacterium | reverse complement strand
GCGCAAGATCGCCGAGGTCGAGGCGGAGCAGGCGCGGCTCGCGCTGGCCATGCGGCGCATCGGCGAGACCTTCGCCTCCAACCTCGACCGCGACGCCCTGCTGGAGATCGTCCTGCGCACGGCGGTCGACGGTGCGGGCGCGACGGGCGGCCGCGCGACCATGCGCTCCCGCCCGGATGCGCAGCTGCACCAGGTCGCGCAGGCCGGGTCGCTCGACGAGATGACCGCCGCGCTGCGGCAGGCCGAGGCCGCGGTGCTCGAGGCCGGGGCGCCGCGGGACGCCACCGTCGGCGGGGTGACCGCGCTCGCCCATCCGCTGCGGGCGGTGCAGTCCCTCGACGAGGAGGGGCCACCGCGCGTCAACGGCATCGTCTCCGTCGCCCGCGCCGGCACCCCGTTCAAGCCCTCCGAGCGCGAGCTGTTCCACTACCTCGCCGGTCAGGCGTCCGTCTCGGTCGAGAACGTCGGCCTGCACGAGACGGTCGAGCGCCAGGCCGTGACGGACGAGCTGACCGGGCTCTTCAACCGCCGGCGGTTCCAGGCGGTCCTCGCCGGGGAGGTGGAGCGCTCCCGGCGCTTCGGGCAGCCGGTGGGTCTCGTGATGCTGGACATCGACAACTTCAAGAAGGTCAACGACACCTACGGCCACCCGGCCGGCGACCTCGTGCTGAAGGAGGTCGCGCGCATCCTCCGGGAGTTCTCGCGCGAGATCGACGTGCCCGCGCGGTACGGCGGCGAGGAGCTGTGCGTGATCCTGCCCGGGACGGACCTGGAGGGCGCGTTCCAGCTCGCCGAGCGCGTCCGCACCGGGATCGAGGGACTGCAGCTCCCGATCCGGACGGCGGACGACGAGCCGCTGCGGGTCACGGCGAGCTTCGGCGTCGCGACCGTGCCGCAGAACGCGGAGGACCCGCGTGGTCTGGTCGCCGGGGCGGACGCGGCGCTGTACCAGGCCAAGCACTCCGGGAAGAACCGCACGGAGCGGGCGGCCACGGTGACGTCGGGCTGACCGCGCCGCAGGGCCCCGTGCACGGTCGTGGCGGCGGGTGGGTAGGCTTTGGCGCGATGGGACTGCTCGACGACGCCATCCGTGAGCACCTCGAGCTGAAGCGCCAGCACGGCGCGGACGCTACCGAGGTCGCTCGCCAGGAGCACGAGGCGCTTGGCCCGGTGGTCCGGGGCGAGCTCGCGATCTCGGGGCCGCCCGCGGGCGACCCGCCCGCGTTCGCGGAGCTGGCCAAACCCGAGGTCCTGGCGGACGACGCGCCGATCCCGATCCAGGACGACGCGCCGGTGTACGCCGACGAGGCGCCGACCACCGTCCAGCCGGCCGCGGACCCCGAGCCCGCCCTGCCGGATCCGGTACCGGGTCCGACGCCCGGGCTGTCCGACGACGCCGGGCAGCCGACCGTCGCCTTCTCGCTGGCCGACCTGGAGGCCGCGTCGGCGCCGCCCGTCACGGATGTGCCTCCGCCCGTCGCGCCCGCACCCTCCCCGGTGGAGGACCTCGCCTGGGACGCGCCGGCCACTCCGCCGCCCGCCGCCGAGCCGGCGCCCCTCGCGCCCGACATCGTCCCGGCCGACGAGGAGCCGAGCGAGCACGACGAGCTCGAGGAGACGCCCGACTTCCTGCAGGAGACGCCGGAGCACGACCGGCTCTGGTTCGAGCAGAAGCCGCCGAAGGACTTCGACTTCTAGAACGAGGAGAGGCAAAAGTCGGACGTCCGACTTTCTGCCTCCCTACGGTGTGACCGGCGTCACACCCGAACACGGTGTCAGGCCTCACAGTGCATGGAGAGGAGAGGTTGCTCGATCACCAACGTGAAAGGCATCTCATGCAGACCCAGACGCCCGAAGTCCCGGCCACGCCGATCGCGCTGACGCGCACGGCTGACCGCAGCATCACCGTCCACGCACTCAGCCCCGAGGGTCTGGTGGATCTCGGCACCTTCCGCTCGACCGCGGACGCCTGGCGCGCCGTCGACGAGCTCGACATGGGCGTCGTCGCGGAGTACGCGGCCGCCGCGTAGACCCCCGCGGCCTGTACAGGGGCCGCGTGGACAAGATCACGCACCGCCTGCTGGACACGGAGGCGGTGCGTCCGGACGGCCCGTCCGCGATCCTTCCTGGCTCATGGCCGACGACGCGGGCGCCACCCGACCCAAGATCGCGATCGTCCTCCCCGGGGGCGGTGCACGCGGCGCGTACGAGGCGGGGGCGCTGTCCGTCCTGCTCCCGGCGCTGGAGGCGCGCGGCGAGCAGATCACGATCGCCTGCGGCACGAGCGTGGGCGCCATCAACGCCGCCTTCCTCGGATCGCTGGCCGACCGTCCGGCCGCCGAGCAGGCGCAGATCGTCCTCGCCCGCTGGCGGGAGATGCGCAAGGGCGACGTCATCAGGCCGATCATCGGGCCGTCGCTCCCCCTCACCGGGCTGCGCTTCCTCGGCGAGCTGCTCGAAGTTCCCGGGGTCCGGCTCGCCTCGGTGATGGACCCGACGCCGCTCGCGGGATCCCTTGACGCCTGGGTCGACTGGGACCAGCTGCAGCGCAACGTCAAGCACGGCGTCATGGAGTCGGTCTGCGTCGTGGCCACGGCGCTGACCCGGGGAGGGCCGGTCGCCTTCGTCCACACGGACGGCAAGGTCCCGCCGAACCGGCAGGCGAGCGACGTGCGCTACGTCCGCGTCGGTGCGCTGAAGGCCGAGCACGTGCGCGCGAGCGCCGCGATCCCGCTGCTGTTCCCGCCCGTCGAGGTGACGAGCCCGGCGAGTGCGGCGGACTACTACATCGACGGCGGCACGCGCCTGAACTCGCCGATCGCGCCCGCCCTCGCGCTCGGGGCCGACCGCGTCATCGTCATCGGCTTCGAGCCGTTCGCGGCACCGCCCGTGCGCCCCGTGACGCCGGTGCAGCCGCGCCTGGCCGACGTCACCGCGAACATCCTGGACGGCCTGCTGGTCGACCAGGTGGCGGCCGACCTGCACCGGCTGGCGTCCGTCAACACCTTCTACGCCGAGAGCGCGGGCGGGAGCGGCTTCTCACAGGCGGCGCGCAACCACCGCACCTCACAGGGGAAGAAGCCCTACAAGAAGGTCTCCTACGCGCTGGTCGCGCCGCAGGAGAAGGGCGAGGTCGGGGCGATGGCGGAGGCGGTCTTCCGCCGGCACTACGCGGGCTGGCGGGGGTGGCGCTCGCCGGACTACCCGGTCCTCTCGAGGATCCTCGGCGGTGGCCGCACGCGCTCCCGCGGCGAGCTGCTGTCCTTCCTGATGTTCGACGAGCACTTCGTCGAGCGACTGCTGGAGGCCGGCGCCGCCGACGCCCAGCGCTGGCTGGACCGGCACCCGCGCTTCTGGTGCGCGGACGCGGCGCACGACTTCCAGGTCGACACCGCCGACGTCGACGGGCTGCGCGAGGAGCAGGTGCTGGACGAGTTCCGGGCGATGCGCCGGCGCTGAGGCGGGGCATCTAGGGTCAGGAGCCATGGCCCTCCCGCAGCCCGCTCCCCGCGCCACCGTCCTGGTCACCGGCGCCAGCTCCGGCATCGGTGAGCAGATCGCCCGGCGCCTGGCCGACCTGGGGCACGGCGTCACGCTCGTGGCGCGGCGGGCCGACCGGCTCCAGGCGCTGGCCACGGAGCTCCACCGGGCGACGGGCGTGACCGTCACCGTGCGTCCGTGCGACCTCGGGGACGACACCGCGCGCACCGCGCTCATCGAGGAGCAGCGGGCGGCGGACGTGCACGTCAGCGGCGTGGTCAACAACGCGGGCTTCGGCTCCTTCGGGCGCTTCGACGGGCTGCCGCTGGAGCGCGAGCAGGCGATGGTCCGCCTCAACGTCCTCGCCCTGCACGAGCTGACGGGCGCCTTCCTGTGGCCGATGGTCGAGGCGGGCGCCGGCGCGATCCTTAACGTGGCGAGCGTCGTGGCCTACCAGCCGCTGCCGGGCTTCGCGACCTACTCCGCCTCCAAGTCGTTCGTGCAGACGTTCAGCGAGTCGCTGCACGCCGAGCTCGCCGGAACCGGCGTGTCGGTCACGACGCTCTCGCCGGGGCCGGTCGCGACCGAGTTCGGCGCGGTGGCCGGCGTGGGGAGGGCGGAGGACATGGCGCCCGGTGGGATGTCCGTCCCGGCGCAGGACGTCGCCGCGGCCGCCGTACGCGGGATGCTGCACGGCAAGCGCACCGTCACGCCGGGGGTCGCGACGAAGGGGATGGTGCTCGGCGGGCGGCTGATCCCGCGGACGCTGCTGCTGCCGGCGGTCAAGCGGGCCGCGGGCGGGCGGCTGCGCAACCCCTGAGCGCCGGCGGCCGCCTCAGCGGGTGGGCTCGACGCGCCGCACGCGCAGCTCACGCGGAGCGCCCGCGGCCCGCAGGCGGCGGCGCCGGCCCAGGCGGTAGAGGTACGCGTGCCCGTCGGCCTCCAGGTGATCGGCCACCGGATCGGAGACGAGCACCTCGCCACCCTTCGCCGCCTCCGCCACCCGCGCGGCGACGTTCACGTCGACCCCCAGGTAGTCACCGCCGAGCTTGCGCGGCGTGCCGACGTGCACGCCCGCCCGCAGCTGCGGCCGGTACCCGTCGACGTCCACGCGGCCGACGTTTGCCTGCGCCTCCACGGCGGCGGCGACCGCGTCCTCGGGGCTCGTGAAGACGGCCATGAGCCCGTCCCCGAGCCGCTTGACCACGCGCCCGCCGTAGGTCGCGATGGCGTCCTCCTGGGCGTCCCCGACCGCGCGCAGCAGGTGGACGGCCGCCGAGTCGCCGGCTTCCAGCGCCCACGAGGAGAACCCGACCAGGTCGGTGAAGAGGATCGAGACGGGCTGGTCGCCGTGACCGCGGCCCACGCCCTCGGAGATCGCCTGCCAGACCTGGAGGGCGCCGAGGCCGAGCTCGCGGACGGCACTCGGGCGCTCGGCGCCGCGCGCGGCGAGCTCGCGCCCGAGGAGGTCCGCCGGGAGCTTGCCCGCGGTCGAGAGCGTGTCGCCGTAGCGGGCGTCGCCCGGCAGCAGGCGGCGTAGCCGCGCGGCCGTCTGCGTCACCAGGGGCGCGCGGTCCACGGCC
>JAOPZU010000474.1 GCA_025963955.1 Solirubrobacterales bacterium | reverse complement strand
AACGCCATGAGCACCGTCCACGCGAACAGCATCCGGGATCGTCGCGGGCGCTCTCGCAGCAGTCGCCAGAACTGGTAGCCGATGACGAAGAGCAGCGGCACCGGCACAAGGACAGCCGCCATCAGCGCCACGACCACGAGCACCGCCTGCAGCGGTCGAAAGGTCATGGGCTGGGTCGCTTCGGTGCTCATCGTGTGTGTCTCCGTTGGGACGCGTCGCCTCGGCGTGCGGGTCGGGTCGTCCGAATGCTGTGCGCGGCCCAGACCCAGGCACTACATCGCACGACAGATCCCGACGCGGCGGCTCCGTCAGGAAACCGGGACGTGGCCAACCCGGATGTGATTCCATCGTGCCATGCACAGACTGCACCTGCTGACCGGCCTCTTGATTCTTCTTGTCATCGCTGCGGCGACGGCAACGGCGACGGCACAGACGACGACCACCCCTCCGCCGCTCACGCCGGCGACAGAGACTGCGCTGTACCCGGTGATCGACTACGCCCAGATCCTCGACGCGACCAAGCCCGCTCCGGCGAAGATCTCGCGGTACACCTCGGCCTGCCGCAAGCTGACGCCGAGCAACCGGCTGATCGCGGCCTACCGCGCAGTGTGCCGGGCCGAGGGCGACGCCTTCACCGCAGGGCTGCGGCTGCCCGCGTGCCGCAGCAACGCCCGTTGCCAAGCGCGCCTGAACCGCTATGCCGCAGACCTCCAGCGGCAGGAGGACGCGTCCCGGACGTTCAACCTCGCCCTGAAGGCCGTGGTCCAGGACGTGGACTGCCGAAGCGCGTTGCGCGTGAACGCGGCGACGTTGAACACGGTCGCCCGCATCCGGCGCGCAGCGGTCGCGCTCGTCAGGACGATCGTCAACGGCACAGCGGCTCAGATCAGCCAGGGCGTGGCTCGGTTCTACAGCGTGGACCGCGCCGCTCTCGCAGACCACCGTGGACGCCTCGACCAGTTTCGCGCTGCGTGCCGGTGAGACGAGCCAATCAGTCGGCGGGCTGGGCGGTCTGCCGCTGAGCGGCCTGATTCCGCGGCATCGTCCGGACTCTCCTCCTCCGGCGATCCGCGGAATTGCCTGACGTCTGCGGGACCCGCGCGCGCACCTTGCGTGCGGTCCGGAAGACTGGGGACGACCGGCGTGACCAGAGGGCTCGTTGAACCAAAAAGCCCCGCATTGCGGGGCTTTCCGGTACGGCGACCAAGCTGGTGCGGGCGTGCGGCCCGCGTGCTGTCGTTAGGCGACGCTGCCGCGCGTGTTCCGGCGACGCAGCGTGCCGGTGGCCATGAAGGCGACGCCTCCGAGGAGGACGGCGAGGACGACCCAGGGGGTGGCGCCGGCACCGCCATCAGCGTCCGTCGTGATGGCGGAGGCCGGCGTGGTGTTGACCGCGTCGACCGCCTTCTGCGTCGTGATCTGCCCGAGCAGGATCTTCGCCAGGCGCAGCTTGCCCGCCGGCTTGTCGACATCGCTGACCGTTAGGACGTGCAGCTTCTCGAACGACTTGATGAACGACTTCTTCACGTCGCTGCGCTCGACGTAGGCCAGGGGGATGTCCGTCGACTTCAGGCCGGTGGCGACGCCCTTGAGGAACGCCACCTTGTCGGTGCTCAGGTTCGCGCGCCGCGTGAGCACGGCGCGAATCGCGGGGACGAAGGCCGGAGTCGGCCCGAACAGCGCCGTGAAGGCCTGCTCGGCGAGCGGCGTCGGGTTGACGAGCTGCGCGCCGAAGGCCCTCCCGCTGTCGTTCGGCGTTCCGCCGCCCGACAGCAGCCCCAAGAGGGGCGAGGCCATGAACGCCGTGAACAACGGCTTCGTCGACTGGCCGAGGAAGAGGGTCTGCAGCCCGGCCTGATCGATCGACTGGGCGATGTTCTCCTGGAGCTTCTTCGGCGCCTTGCCGAACTCGAGCACCGCAACCCTGTTGGCAGGGAGGCCCTCTGTCGCGCCAGATCCGGATGCTCCCGGACCGGCCGCATCGGATCCATCCTCCGGCGCTGCACCGTTCTTGGACGGAGGGGTGGAGGGCTTGGTCGACGGGGCCTTTCCAGAACCCGACGCCGGCTCGGCGCCCTTGGCTGGGGTGCTCGGCTTCCCGGCGCTGGTGGTCGTCGCTGCCGCCGTCGTCGGAGTCGTCGCGGCGGTCGGCGTGCTCGATGCCCCGATGACCGGCGTCGCGCCGTACTGATCGCCCGCTGCGTCGCGTGTGGTCGCCCCAAAGGCGTTGCCCGCTCCGAACGTCCCCACCGATACCAGTGCTGCCAGCACCATTGCCCTGCGCATATTGCTTCCCCCTGAATGGTTGCCGGGCCGAAGCCTACCCATGATTTCCCTCTATGAACACATCTAGTCCGTCCACCCGGCCCACCCGTCCGTGAGCGGAATCGTGCGAGCCGCCGACCACAACATGCCAGGCCCGCCGGCCCGGAAGGAAAGAATTCGCCCAGCAGTGCGGGGGACCTTGACCACCGGGCCGCAGTAGAACGGGACGGCCCGGTCGACGCGGCAGAGAAAGCGCGTGGCGGTCGGATCGTCGGCCTGCAACCGCAGCCGGACCACGCCGCCCGCGTGACTGGCCAGACTACGCACTGAGACGACCGGCGCCGTGAGCTGCCGCAGGTAGAGACGCCGGGGTGCCACCGTCGTCGTCTTCGTGATGTTGGTCGCGGCAGACAGGAACAGGGAGTACCGGCCGTCGTCACTGATCGAGGCACGCTGCAGCAGCTGGCTCCCGCCAGGCTCACCTTCACGGCGCTCTCCGGAGTCCGTGGCGTTGACCAGGGCGGTGGTGCCGGCACGCCGGTCCCGCACGAAGAGGTCCTCGCGCGGCCCGTCGTCGCGAACGAGGTTCGACGCGAAGGACTGAAAGGTGACGAAGCGCCCGTTCGGCGTGATCCGCGGCGTGATCGAGTCGTTGTTGCCCTGAACGTTGAGCGAGCTTGCGCTCACCAGCGTGGTGGTCCTGCGCCGGCGGTCGCGGAGGTAGACGTCGGTGCGCTGGTTCGTGTCTCCGTTGTAGAGCGTGGTGGCATCGGTGTCGAAGACGACGTAGCGGCCGTCACCGCTGATGTCGGGAGCCGCCGCGTAGGGCCTGGCGATCGCCTTGTCCTGCTGACGACCTGCAGACGAGACCGAGACGCGGTCGGTGCCTCCGCTGGACTGATGCACGAAGACGTCGTCCACGCCGTTGGTGTCGCCGGAAGCGAGGTTCGAGGCGGCGGACTCGAACGCTATGGCGCCGCCGTCGCCATCGCTCGCCGGGGCCGATGACGGTCCGTTGGCCTGCGTCCCGTCGGAGCTCACGCTCACGCGTCGCGTGGTGCCCAGCGTCAGATCGCGCGCGAAGACGTCGGCGACGCCGTTGGTGTCGCCGGGTACGAGGTTCGTCGCGGCCGACGTGAAGACGACGATCCGGCCGTCCGCGGAGATGTCCGGTTGCGAGGACGGGCCGTTGGCGTTTCCGCCGTCGAGGGCGACGGAGACGCGGGCGAGGGTCCCCTCTCGCTGGCGCACGAAGATGTCGGTGAGGCCGTTCGTGTCGCCTTCGACCAGGTTCGTTGCGTCCGAGGCGAACGCGACCCGCGTCCCGAAGGCCGAGATCGCCGGGGACCGGGACGGGCCGTTGGCGCCGGTGCCGTCGAAGGCCTCGGACACCACCCGCTGGCGGCCGCTCAGCAGGTCGATCGTCATCACGTCGGCGATCGGGCCGTTGAGCTGGTTCGCGCCCATGTTCGTCGCGGTCGTCGTGAACGCGGCCGTGGTCAGGCCGCCCGAAAGCACCGCCTCGAAGACCGGGCCGTCGGGCAGGTCGCCTGACAACGTGACGCCGAGCAGGGTCGTGCGATGCGTGATCGACGCAGCGAGCGCGGGGACGGCCGCGACCGTGAGACCGGCCGCCGGCAGTAAGCCCGCCGTGAGGATGAGCGGGACCAGAGTGCGGCGCCGCATCATGGGTTGCCTCCGCCGACGCGACCGGGATCCCCGGCGGGAGCGGCACCCTGCGGTTGCGACGGGGCGGCGGCCGCGGTCGTGGCCGGTGGTGCGGTGACCACCGGCGTACTCGGGACGGACGGCGTCGCGACGGGGGTCTTCACCGGGGTGCGACCCGACGGCGTGCTGACGACCGGACGTGGCGTGACGACAGGCGCTGCGGGTGTCGTGGCGACCGGCGCCGTGAGCATCGGCGCTGCCGTCGGAGTTACACGTGCGCGTGCGCGAGCGCGCGCGCGACGAAGACGTGCCGCACGGGCCTTCCGGGCGGAGGCCGCGCGGCGATGAGCGGCCGCGCGGTGCCGGGCAGCGGCAACCCTGTGCGCGCGCAGGCGCTCAGCGGCGCTGACCGTGACGGGAGCCGGGCTCGGCGGCGTGGCCATCGTCCCCACCGCCGGGACGGTGCTCGCCGTCGGCG
>JAOPZU010000471.1 GCA_025963955.1 Solirubrobacterales bacterium | reverse complement strand
CGTTCGGGCCGTTGCCGTTGCCGTTGCGCGCTTCCGCGACGGTCGCGGGCACCGCACCCGCGAGCAGGAGCGCGGCAGCGAGCATTCGCCGGCGGCGGCGCACGGAGCGGCGGCGCTCGCCGCTCAGACCGGGCCGCCGACGTCGAGCGGGTCGGCCGGGAGCGGCGGCGAGCCGGCGTGCCCGACGAAGAGGAACTCGTCCGGATCGACCTCCGCCGTGGCGGCCTCGTACTCGCGCATGTAGCCGGGCCAGTTCGCCACGATGCGGCCCTCCTCGGTGCGATACCAGCTGTCGCAGAGCGTCCACGCGGTCCCCGCGAAGCGCGTCTGCAGCGCGCGGTCGCTCGCCTGCTCGACGTCCTCGCGCACGTCGATGGCGCCCGCACCGCGCTCGCGCACCGCCTGCAGCGCCTTGCGGATGAAACGGGCCTGCGCCTCGAGGTAGATGATGATCGAGCCGCCGGAGGTGTTGGTGTTCGGCCCGTACATGACGAACAGGGACGGGTAGCCGGGGACGCTGATGCCCAGGTGCGCGTGCGCGCCCGAGCCCCAGTCCTCGGCCAGGTCCCGGCCGCCGGCGCCCGTGACCTTCATCGGGAACATGAAGTCGTTCGTGCGGAAGCCGGTGCCGTAGATGATGCAGTCGGCCTCGTGGATCCGGCCGTCCGCGGTGACGACGCCGGTGGGCGCCAGGCCCGTGACCCGGTCGGTGACGAGCTCGACGTTCGGCTGCTGCAGCGCCGGGAGGTAGGCGCTGGAGAAGAGCACGCGCTTGCAGCCGAAGGTGTAGTCCGGCCAGGCCTTGCGGCGGACCTCCGGGTCGGTCAGCTGCCGCTTCATGTGCGCCGCCGAGCGCAGGTAGACGAGCCGGCCGACCGTGTTCGGGTGGCGGATGGCGAGCGTCAGGAGCTCGCCGTACTCATAGAGGAAGCGGCGGCGGGCGGCCTGCAGACCGGGGACCCGCTCGATCGCGGCGCGGACGGGCGCGGGGTACGGGCGGTTCTCGCGCGGGAGGAACCAGTTGCCGGACCGCTGGAAGACGCTGAGCCGGCCGGCCACCTTCTGCAGCTCCGGGACGAACTGCACGGCGCTGGCGCCCGTCCCGATGACGGCGACGCGCTTGCCCGCCAGGTCGTAGTCGTGGTCCCACTCGGCCGAGTGGAAGCTGTGGCCGGTGAAGGACTCGGCGTCGGCGAGGTAGGGCGTGGCGGGCTGGTGCAGCTGCCCGGTGGCGAGGACGAGTGCGCGCGCGCCGTAGGTCGCACCGGTGTCCGTCTCGACCGTCCAGCGCAGCGCGTCCGGGTCCCAGGTGCAGGCGGTCACGGTCGTGTCGTGCGTGATCATCCGATCGACGCCGTGGTCGCGGGCGACGCCCTGGGCGTAGGCGAGGATCTCGCTCTGCGGGGAGCACAACCGGGTCCAGTCGCGGCGCTGCGCGAAGGAGTACGAGTAGAGGTGGCTCGGCACGTCACAGGCCGCGCCGGGGTAGCTGTTGTGGAACCACGTCCCGCCCGCCTGGGGCGCCTTCTCGAGGATGCGGATGTCCCGGAAGCCGTGGGACTGGAGCTCGATCGCGGCGGCGATGCCACCGAACCCAGCCCCGACGATCAGGACCTCCGACTGCGCGCTGGCGGACACGCCGTCAATGTACCTGGCACCCGCCGGTCACCGCCGCGCTGGGCGCCGTGCGCCCCGTGACCGGCTTCGTGAGAAGCTCGTGAGACGTGTGACCTCTACCGCTCCGAAGCCGTTTAGCTGCGTGTTAGGTTCCCGATGATGCCCCGTACCAAGGAGAATGACCTGATGCCCAACCGTCTGCCCCGCGCGCGCTCCATCGCCGTGCTGGCCTGCCTCGCCGGCGCCGTGCCGGTCGTCGCCGCGACCTCCACCGCCGCTGTTGCCAGCCCCACCGCGAGTGCTGCCGCGACGTGCAAGACGCCCAAGTACCCCGGCGTCGGCTACTACACCTCGCTGAAGGCGACGGGCCTCGGCTGCGCGTCCGCCACCAAGGTGATGAAGCACCACTACACGTGCCGCACCAAGCACGGCAAGTCGGGCACCTGCTCGCGTGTCGACGGCTACAAGTGCACCGAGAAGCGCGTGAAGTCCGCGATCGAGTACGACGCCCGCGTGACCTGCAGCAAGAGCGGCAAGAAGGTCGTCTACACCTACCAGCAGGACATCTCGTAGGTCGGGACCGGGTCGGGCCGCGCCCGCGGCCCACGAGCAGTGCACGAACGGTGCCCCTGAAGGGGCGCCGTTCTGCGTTCCGGAGGGGCCTGGGTCCCCGCGCATGCGGGTGGTGTGCTGGGCCTTGTCCGGCGGCGGCCGAGGTCTCGCGGCGGGAGGACCGGCGGCGGGAAGGTCCCGCGGCGGAAGGTCCCACTCCGCGCGCCGGGAGCCACCGGGAGCGGCGTCGTTATTGCACCGCCAGGGGGGTGCAAAAACGACGCCGTCCGTCGCGCCGCCTCCGTCGCGCCGCCTCCGTCGCGGCGCCCCCCGCCGGGCTGCCGCCCCC
>JAOPZU010000459.1 GCA_025963955.1 Solirubrobacterales bacterium | reverse complement strand
GAGCGCGCCCTCCAGCCCGAGGTCGTCCCCACGCCGCGACAGCAGCGCGACCGACGTCCCGGCCGCGTGCAGCGACCGGGCCACGGCGGCGCCGACGCCGCCGCTGGCCCCCGTGACGAGGGCGACCCGTCCGTCCATGGCGCCCATCACGCCCGCCCGGCCGACGCGCGCCCCTTGCGGGAGAGCGAGTCCACGGCGACGGCCGCCAGCAGCACGAGCCCGGTGACGACGAACTTCGTCCCCGCGGTCACGTTCAGCAGACCGAGGCCGTTCTCGATGCCGGCGATGACCACGGCGCCCAGCAGGGCGCTGCGGATCGTGCCGCGCCCGCCGAACAGCGAGGTGCCGCCGATGACCGGCGCCGCGATCGCGTAGAGCAGGATCGAGCCGCCGCCCGCGTTCGTGTCGACGGACGACAGGCGTGAGGCGAGGATGATCCCGCCGAGGGCGGCCATCATGCCGGAGATCGCGAATGCCGCGATGCGGATGCCGTCCACGCGGATGCCGGCGCGGCGCGCGGCCTCGACGTTGCCGCCGACGGCGTAGGTATGGCGGCCGAAGCGGGTGCGGTCGGTGACGTACGTCCCGATGAGCACGAGCGCGATGAGCAGCAGCCCGACGTAGGGCAGCCCGCGGCTCGAGTTCGCGACCGCGACGACCGCGGCGCCGACCGCGGCGAGGACGAGGATCCGCAGCAGGATCAGCGACACGGGCAGGTTCGGCAGCCCGGCCTTGGCCCGCGAGCGCACGGCGAGGTACTGGATCCCCGCGTAGAGGAGGACCGCGCCCTCGACGGCGATCCACGCCCACCCGTGCGAGAGGTTGTCGTTGGCGATGCCGTTGACGAACGGGTCCTGGATGGAGACCGTGCCGCGGCTGCCGATGAGCAGCAGCACCACGCCGTTCCAGCCGAGCAGGCCCGCGAGCGTCACGACGAACGAGGGAATGCCGACCTTCGCGAACAGCACGCCCTGGATGACGCCGATGGCGGTGCCGGCCAGGAGCGCCACGACGATCGCGAAGGCCGCGGAGTGCTGGCTGCCGTCGGGCAGCAGCAGCAGCGCGCAGATCACGCCGCCGACGCCGCTGACGTAGCCGATCGACAGGTCGATCTCGCCCAGCAGCAGGACGAACACGACGCCCATGCCGATGACGGCGTACGGCGACATCTGCGCGATGAGGTTGACGAAGTTGCCGGCGCTGAGGAAGTTGCTGTTCCGCGCCTGGAAGTAGACGGCGATCGCGATGATCCCGAAGAGGATCGGCAGCGAGCCGAGGTCGCCGGAGCGCCAGGCCTGCACGCGGCCCCGGGCGTAGGTGGCGAGCGTCGCGCCGTCCTCGTGGAGCGCGGCGTCGGTGCCGGCGGGGACGACGGCCGGCTCGCTGCCGGTCACCTGTCCGGGGACGGGCGTCGGGGGGGCGATGTCGGTCATGCGACCACCTCGGCCTGGCCGGGCACGTGGCTCAGTGTGCCGGCGGTGATGAGCTGGACGACCTCCTGCTGGGTCGTGTCCTTCACGGTGACCTCCGCCACCGACCGGCCCAGGCGCAGGACCGTGATGCGGTCGGCGACCTCGAAGATGTCGTGCAGGTTGTGCGAGATGAGGACGACCGCAAGGCCCTTGTCCCCCAGGCGCTTGACGAGGTCGAGGACCTGCCGCGTCTGCGCGACGCCGAGGGCGGCGGTCGGCTCGTCCAGGATCACGAGCTTGGAGTTCCACATGACGGCCTTCGCGACGGCGACCGACTGGCGCTGTCCGCCGGAGAGCGCGGCGACGGGCTGGCGGACCGAGCGGATGGTCGTCACCGCGAGGCTCGCGAGCGTCTCGCGCGCGGTGCGCTCCATCGTCGTCTCGTCCAGGCGCCGGAAGCTCGAGAGCTTCTCGCGGCCGAGGTACATGTTCTGGACGACGTCGAGGTTGTCGCAGAGCGCGAGGTCCTGGTAGACGACCTCGATGCCGAGCTTGGCGGAGTCCTTCGGCCCGCTGATCGAGACCGGCCGGCCCTCGAAGGTGATCTGGCCCGCGTCGATCGGGTGGATGCCGGCGATGCACTTGATGAGCGTGGACTTGCCCGCGCCGTTGTCCCCGACGAGGGCCATCACCTCACCGGCGTGGACGGCGAAGTCGACCTCGGTGAGCGCGTTGACCGCACCGAACGTCTTCGTCACCCCAGTGAGCTGGAGCAGTGGTTCCGACATGAAGTTCTCCTCTTCCGGGTGACGGCCGGGGCCGGAGGGACGCCCGTGACGAGCGTCCCTCCGGTGGCCTGGCGGGGTGGGTCTAGCTGATGCCCGCGGCCGTGCACGCCTTGGCGAACTCGCCGGTGCACACGTCGCTGACCTTGAGGAAGCCGTCCTTGATGACGGTGTCCTTGATGTTGTCCTTCGTGACCGCGATCGGCTTCAGGAGCACCGAGGGCGTCTTGGTGCCCTTGTTGTCCGTGGAGTCCGGCGCGTTCGGCGTCTCGCCCTTGGCCAGCGCGATGGCGAGCTTGCTCGCCGCCTCGGCCTCGGCCTTGACCGCCTTGTACACCGTCATGCACTGGTCGCCGGCGAGGATGTGCTGAATGCCCTGCGCCGTCGCGTCCTGGCCGGTGACCGGGATCGACTTGAGCTTGCGGGCCTTGAGCGCCGAGATCGCCGCGTTGGCGAGCCCGTCGTTCGCGGCGAGCACGCCGTCGATCTTGTTGCTCGTCTTCTGCAGCATCTGCTCGAAGATCGTCAGCGCCTTCTGGTTGTCCCAGTCCGGGACCGACTGGTTCGGGCCCTTGACGAACGTGCCGCTGGCGTACAGCGGGTTCAGGACGCCGTCGTACCCCTGCGCGAACAGGGTGGCGTTGTTGTCCGTCGGGGAGCCGTTCAGCTCGGCGACGACGGGCTTGCTCGCGGAGCCGAGGCACTTGACGAGCCCGTCGCCCTGCAGCTTGCCGACCGACGCGTTGTCGAACGACACGTAGTAGTCCGCGCCGCCACCGAGGGTGAGGCGGTCGTAGTCGATGACCTTGACCCCCGACTTCTTGGCGTTGGCGATGATCGCCGAGCCTGACCCGGGATCGAGGTCGACGAGCAGCAGGACCTTCGCCCCGTTGGTGATCGCCTGCTCGGCCTGGGTGCGCTGCGCGGCCGGATCGCCCTCGGCGTTCACGATCGTGTGATCGACGCCCGCAGCCGTGAAGGCCGCGTCGAGGTACTTCCGGTCCTGGGTCTCCCAGCGCACCGAGGACTTGGAGTCCGGGAGCAGCACGGCGACCTTGCCGGCCTTGGCGGAACTGCTGGTGGTGCTGCTCGTGCTGGCGCCGGCCGAACCGGTGCTGCCGGTCGACGAACCGCCGTTGTCACTGCCGCATGCGGCGACGCCGAAGCCTCCGACGCACAGCACGCCGGCGATCGCCAGCGTGCGGCGGGGGGTGGTGAACCTGCTCATGTACTCCTCCTGGTTTGGGACATCGTGTTGACCTGGACCGTCAGGGCCTCGGCGGAATTCGCTCCCGCCAGGGCGAGCGCCCCGAGAACCTCGGCCCGCTCGTGCAGCACCCCGGGTAGGACGCTGACTCCCTCGGCGGCCGCCGGCAGGGCGAACTGCTCGATGGCGGCCGTGAGCGGCTCCATCAGCAGCTCGCCCGCGGTGGCCAACTGGCCACCGATGACGATCGCGTCGGGGTTGAGGTAGTTGCAGACGTCGGCGAGGGCCCTTCCGATGACCCGCCCGGCGTCCTGGACGACCCGGCGGCAGCCTGGGTCGTTCTCCTCCGCGCGCTGGAGCAGCTGCGCGACGGTGAGCTCGCCGTGGGAGCGGCGCAGCAGCTCGCAGAGGGCGGGGCCGGCGACCAGCGTCTCCAGGCAGCCGCGGTTGCCGCAGCGGCAGATCGGGCCGTTCGGATCCACGAGCACGTGGCCGATCTCCCCCGCGATGCCGTGCGCGCCGCGGAAGGGGACGCCGTCGAAGACCATGCCGAGGCCGATGCCGGCGCTCAGGCGCACGTAGGCGACGACGCGGTGGCCCTGCCCGGCGCCGAAGGTGCACTCGCCGAGCGCGCCGACGTTGGCGTCGTTGTCGATGTGGACGCGGACGCCGAGGCGGTCCTGCATCTCGGCGACCGGGTCCAGGCCGACCCACGACGGGAGGATCGGCTGCGAGCGCACCAGGCCGGTCTTGCGGTCGACGGGCCCGGGGATGCCGACCCCGGCGCCGAGGACGCGCGCGATCTCGACGCCCGCCCCTTTGAGCTCCTCCAGCGCGAGCGCCGCAGCGGCGTCGAGGCTCTCCGCGGCGGCGTCGTCGACCTCGATCTCGATGGTGCGCTCCGCGAGGATCTCGTAGCCGAGGTTCGCGATCGCGACGCTGACGTGGTCGTGGCCGAAGTCGATGCCGACGAGCGCGCCGGCGGACTGGTCGAGCGCGACGAGCACGCCGGGGCGCCCGCCCTCCGGCCCGCGACGGCTGGCGTCCGGCTCGCGCTCGTGGACCAGGCCCGTGTCCTGCAGGTCGGTGACGAGGGAGGAGACCGTCGAGCGCGACAGGCCGGTCTGCCGCGCGATCTCCGCGCGGCTCACGGCCCCCTGGCGCCGCAGGACGTCGATGACGAGCCGGCTGTTGCGGGCTCGCAGTGACTCCAGTGACCCGGTGGGCAGAGACGCCATCGCGCCAAACCTCTTAGGTCCGCCACCGGTTTGTCAAGAGTCCGGACGAACTGCCGAAGAACCTTGGCCTTCTTTGTCCTGAGTCCGGACAAACTCGGGCAGTCCTGGCGTGTTCCCGTCAGTCTGCCGACGCTCGCCGGCGGAGTTTGCGCCACAACGGAGCCCACTGGCGCGTGGCCGCTCCTGCGTGGACAGAACGACCGGGAACGACGAAGGGCCCCTTACGGGGCCCCTCGGGTACGGCGTGCCGCCGGCTGGTCCAGCCGGCGGCGGAGGTGCGGCTTCAGGCCACGTCGCGCAGCTTCTGCGCTTCCGCGAGCGACTGCAGCTTCTTCAGCGACTGGTTCT
>JAOPZU010000450.1 GCA_025963955.1 Solirubrobacterales bacterium | reverse complement strand
CTGGGCGGCGAGCTGCGGCCGTTCCAGTGGGCCGGGGTGCGCTACCTGCTCGACGCGCGCCGGGCGTTCCTCGCGGACGAGCAGGGCCTCGGTAAGACCGTGCAGGCGCTGGCGACGCTGGAGGCGGACGACGCGTTCCCGGCACTCGTCGTCTGCCCGGCGTCGCTGAAGCTCGTCTGGCAGCGCGAGGCCGCGATCTGGCTGCCGCACCGCAGCGTCGCGATCGTCACCGGGCGCTCAGCCGTCCCCCCGGAGGCGGACATCGTGATCCTCAACTACGAGATCGTCGCGGCACACCGGGACGCGCTGGCCCGCCGCCGCCCGTGGGCCCTCGTCGTCGACGAGTCCCACCACTGCAAGAACCCGCGCGCGAAGCGGACCCAGGCGGTGCGGCGCCTGGCGGAGGCCGTTCCGCGCGACGGGCTGCGCCTGGCGCTGACGGGGACCCCGGTGCTCAACCACGCCGAGGAGCTCGTCTCGCAGCTGCGGGTCATCGGGCGGCTCGACGACTTCGGCTCGGCCGCGGGCTTCAACCGGCGCTTCGAGGGCAACCTCAGCGAGGAGCGGCTGCACTGGCACCTGCGCCGCCGCTGCTTCGTCCGGCGCAAGAAGGACGAGGTGCTGCCGCAGCTGCCGGCCAAGCGGCGG
Organism: Solirubrobacterales bacterium; assembly: GCA_025963955.1. Classification (GTDB taxonomy): domain Bacteria; phylum Actinomycetota; class Thermoleophilia; order Solirubrobacterales; family Solirubrobacteraceae; genus Paraconexibacter. The sequence continues at coordinate 7,329 of JAOPZU010000450.1, read as the reverse complement.
GTCGTCGTCCCCGTGGCGCTGTCGAACAGCCGTGAGTACCGCGTGGCCGAGGAGTCGGTGGTGGAGTGGCTGCGCGCCCAGCCCCTGGAGCTCGACGAGCTCAACGCGAAGATCGCCGCGACGCTGCGCGCCGAGCGCCTGGCGCAGATCGGGACGCTCAAGCGGCTGGCCGCGCGAGGGAAGCTCCCGGCCGCGCTCGTGTGGATCGAGGACTTCCTGGAGCACGGCGAGCCGCTGATCGTCTTCGCGCGGCACGTGGAGGTGCTCGACGCGCTGCGGGCGCGCTTCCCGGACGCGCTGCACATCGTCGGGAAGGACAGCGCGAAGGCGCGGGACGAGGCCGTGCGCGCCTTCCAGGGCGGCAGCGGGCCGCAGCTGCTCATCTGCTCGACCCCGGTGGCGGGCCAGGGGCTGACGCTGACGCGCGCGTCGAACGTCTGCTTCCTGGAGCTCGAGTGGACCCCGGCGATGCACGACCAGGCCGAGGACCGCTGCCACCGCATCGGGCAGCACGACGCGGTCACCGCCTGGTACCTGCTGGCCGCCGACTCGATCGACGAGACGATCGCGGAGCTGCTGGAGGCCAAGCGCTCGCTCGTCGGGGCGGTCACCGACGGGCAGCGGCAGCTCGACGGCGGGCTGCTGGCCGACCTCGTCGCCGACCTGCGCCAGCGTCCGCTGCGGCACCTGCGCGCCGCCGGCTGAGCGTGACGGCGCGCCGGCATCAGCGGCGCTGATGGCCGGGGCGGCGCTTCGTGATGCGACGCGGCAGCACGCGTCTGCGACCCTGGGCGGGTGAGCGAGGTTCCCCCTCCGACGAGTCCCGGACCTGACCCCGACGACGTCGCGCGGTCGTGGCGGGCGGGCCTGGCGGCCGGCGTGCCGTTCGCGGTGGCGTCGTTCGTCCTGTCGATCTCCTTCGGGGTGCTCGCGCGCGAGGCGGGCTTTTCCGCCATCGCGGCGATCGTCATGTCGGCCATCGTCTTCGCGGGCTCGGCCCAGTTCGCGGCCGTGTCGATCCTGGCGAGCGGCGGCGGATTCGGCGCCGCGGTCAGCGCGGCGGCGCTGATGAACTCGCGCTTCCTGCCGATGGGCATCGCGCTCGGGCCGTCGCTGCCCGGCGGCCCGTTCCGCCGGGCGCTCCAGGGGCAGGCGGTCGTCGACGCGTCGTGGGCGATGTCCAACCGGGGCGACGGCCGCTTCGACCGCTGGTTCCTCTTCGGCGCGACGGCCGTGCAGTACGTCGGCTGGTTCCTCGGGACGGTCGTGGGCGCGCTGGGCGGATCGATTCTCGGCGACCCGGACCGCCTCGGGCTGGACGCGGTCTACCCCGCGTTCTTCCTGGCGCTGCTGCTCGCCGAGATGAAGGACCGCCGCGCCCGCGGCGTCGCGCTGGCGGGTGGGCTCATCGCGCTGGCGCTCGTCCCGATCGCCCCGGCCGGGGTGCCGGTGCTGGCCGCAAGCGCGGTCGCGATCGTCGGGTTGCGGACACCGGCCCCGTCCCCCGCCCCGGAGGCCGGCGCGTGATCTGGCAGGTCATCGGCGCGTGCGCCCTGGTCACGGCGGCGATCAAGGGCATCGGCCCGTTCGCGCTCGGCGGCCGCGACCTGCCGCCGCGCCTGATCGGCGTCGTGGCGCTGCTCGCGCCCGCGCTCCTGGCGGCACTCGTCATCACGCAGGCCCTGGCCGACGGGAGGCACGTCGGGGTCGGCGCGGACACCGTGGGCGTGGCGGCCGCGGGCGTCGTCCTCCACCGGGGCGCCTCGATCCTGGTCGGCGTCGGGGTGGCGGCGGTGGTCACGGCGGGGCTGCGGGCGGTCTGACGCCAGTCGGTGGCGGCCGGTTCCGGCCGTCGGTCCTACCGCGACCGCGAGCCCTCCTGTGACGCGCCTCACGGCAGCAGGCGCGGCGGGACTGTTCAGGCGGCCGCGGGAGCGCGATGATCGATGCATGAGCACCGTGGCCGTCGGACCCATCCCGGACGTCGAGGCGCTGCGGCGCTGGCTGGACGGCGAGCACCGGGAGATCCGCGAGCTCGTCCGGGAGCAGCTCGTGTCGATGGACCTCTCGCAGGCGGACGGCATCAGCCGCGAGGAGTACCGCGAGCTGTGCCTGCGCTGGGCGACGGAGCTCGGGAAGTCCGGGCGGACGGCGCTCGGCTTCCCCCGGCGCTACGGCGGGGAGGGCAACGTCGCGGCGTCCATCGCCTCCTTCGAGACGCTCGGCCACGGGGATCTCTCGCTGCTCGTCAAGGTCGGCGTCCAGTTCGGCCTGTTCGGCGGCGCGATCCTCCAGCTCGGGACCGAACGCCACCATGAGCAGTACCTGCGCGGCGTTATCGACGTCTCGATCCCCGGCTGCTTCGCCATGTCCGAGAGCGCGCACGGGTCCGACGTGCAGAACGTCCACACGACGGCGACCTACGACGCGCAGACCCGGGAGTTCGTCGTTCACACGCCGCACGACGGGGCGCACAAGGAGTGGATCGGGAACGCGGCCGCCCACGGCCGCCAGGCGGTGGTCTTCGCGCAGCTCCTGACCCCCGACGCGGAGGAGTCGCACGGCGTCCATGCCGTCGTCGTCCCGATCCGCGACGAGGACGGCACGCCGATGCCCGGCGTCCGCATCGAGGACTGCGGCGACAAGATGGGCCTGCAAGGCGTCGACAACGGGCGCCTGTGGTTCGACCAGGTCCGCGTCCCGCGCGAGGCGCTGCTGGACCGCTTCGCCTCCGTGTCCGAGGACGGGATCTACAGCAGCCCGATCGAGAACCCGGACCGTCGCTTCTTCACGATGCTGGGGACGCTCGTCCAGGGCCGGGTCAGCGTCGGCGGCGCGGCGATCAGCGTGTCGAAGAACGCGCTGAGCATCGCGGTGCGCCACGCCGAGCGGCGGCGCCAGTTCACCGCTCCGAGCGGCGAGGAGATCCTCCTGCTGGACTACCGCACGCACCAGCGCCGGCTGCTGCCGCTGCTCGCGCGGACCTACGCGCTGCACGCCGCGCAGGAGCAGCTCGTCGTCGCGCTCGACCGTGCCTTCGGCGCGGACGACGTCGGGGACCTCGCCCGCCGTGAGCTCGAGGCGCACGCCGCCGGCCTGAAGGCGCTCAGCAGCTGGCACGCGACGGCGACCGTGCAGGCCTGCCGCGAGGCCTGCGGCGGGCTCGGCTACCTCACCGAGAACCGCTTCGCCTCGCTCAAGGGCGACAGCGAGATCTTCACGACCTTCGAGGGCGACAACACCGTCCTGCTGCAGCTGGTGGGCAAGTCGCTGCTGACCGGCTACCGGCACCAGTTCGGGGACCTGGACCCGCTCGGGATGGTCGGCTTCGTCGCCGGTCAGGCGCTCACCGAGGTGCTGGAGAAGACCGCGGTGCGGCAGATCGCGCAGACGCTCGTGGATCGCGTGGTCCCCGGCCGGGACGACGACGACCGCGAGCTGGACCGCGCGGAGCAGCTCGGCCTGCTGCGCTACCGCTCCGAGCGGGTCCTCGCGTCCGTCGCGCGGAGGCTGAAGCGCGGCATCGACGAGGGACACGAGCAGTTCGAGGTCTTCCGGGCCTGCCAGGACCACGTCCTGGCCGCCGCCCGCGCGTACATCGAGTCGGTGATCGGCGAGGCGTTCGCGCTGCGGGTGAGCCGCTGCGAGGACCCCGTGCTGCGCGCGCACCTGGAGCGCCTCTGCGACCTCCACCTGCTGTGCACCATCGAGGACGACCGCGCGTGGTTCCTCGAGCACGGCCGCCTCTCCCCCTCGCGGTCGAAGACGATCACGCGCGCGGTCAATCGGCTGCTCAACGAGGTCCGCGGCGACGCGGGCGCCTTCGTGGACGCCTTCGCGATCCCGGACCAGGTGCTGCGGGCGCCCATCGGCCTCAAGGACCAGCAAGGCCGCGTTTCCGGCCCCTGAGCACGTTCTTGACCGCTGCTTCATCGCGGTCTGCCACGCTCTGGGTGTGTCAACGAACCCCCAAGCCCGCCGCAGCAGCAGCCTGACCGCGACGCCCGCCGCCGCGGAGGACCCCCGCAAGCAGGGGCTGATGCTCGTGCTCGGCATGCTCGCGCTGATGTGGGTCGTCGAGATCATCGACAGCCTCGACGGGCAGCGCCTGGACCGCTTCGGCATCGAGCCGCGGCAGCTCGACGGCCTGGAGGGCGTGGTCGCCGCCCCGTTCCTGCACGCGAACTTCGGCCACCTGATCGGCAACTCCGTCCCGTTCGCCGTGCTCGGCGCCGGGATCGCGCTCAGCGGCGCGATGCGCGTGTTGTCGGTGACGGCGATCGTCGGACTGGTCGGCGGCCTCGGCACCTGGCTCGTGGCCCCGTCGAACACGGTGCACATCGGGGCCAGCGGCCTCGTCTTCGGCTTCGCCGCCTACCTCATCTCCCGCGGCCTCTTCAGCCGCTCGTGGCTGCACGTCGGGATCGGCGTCATCGTCGGCGCGATCTACGGGACGACGCTCGCCGGCGGCCTCATCCCGCAGGACGGCATCTCGTGGCAGGGGCACCTCTTCGGCGGCATCGGCGGCGTGGTGGCCGCGCGCTACCTGGACTCGCGGGAGCCGCGGGCCGTCAAGCGCGCGCCGGCGCTCGAGGACCCGCTGGTGTCGATCCGCTAGTCCGCCGCCGGCCTCAGTACCCGCGCTTCACGAGCCAGTCGCCGACCGTGGCCCGGAACTGCGGCGCGGTGCGGCCGAAGGTGACGGCGTGCCCCGTGCCGGGGATGGTGGTCTGCGTGAGGTCCGGGTTCCCGAGGAAGAGCGACTTCTCGAGATCGCCGTCCGGCGGCGGGAACAGCGCGTCGTTGCCCCCGTTGACGAGCAGCGCCGGCACCTTGATGGTGTTGTTGCTCAGCACGTCGATGAGGACCGCGGGAATGGCCGATCCCGTGTCCTGACAGGGATCGGGCGCGCGCCGCTTCGCGATCGCGTCCTCGATGGCCGGATCGGCGTTGAAGAAGTGCGCGGCGCGGAAGTCGGCCTCGGTCTTGCCGAAGTACGCGTAGTGGTTCGGGAGGCCGGAGCCCGTCATGCAGTCGATGGTCGTCTGCGTCAGGGCGGCGTAGGTCGGCAGGCCCGTGGGGGCGTTGCTGAAGCCGGCGGTGATGAGCGCGTCGACGTTCTTGTAGCTCGCTGCGGCACCCTCGACCATGAAGCCGCCCGCCGAGTGGCCGACGAGGGCGACCTTGCCGAAGCTCGGGCCGGTGCTCGCGTCCGCATCGCCCGCGGCGTAGCGGCCGGACTTCAGCTGGTCGACGATCTGGTGCAGGTAGTCGGCCTCCGAGCCGTAACAGACGTCGTTGCCGTCGGGCTTGCCGCTCGCGCCGTAGCCGAGGCGGTCGATCGCCACCGAGACCAAGCCGCGATCGCGCGCCTGGATCGCCGCGTAGTCGTAGCCGGGCAGTCCCTGGTAGTCCCAGAAGAACTCGCCGTAGCCGAGCCCGTGGACGTAGAGCGCCACGCCCGTCGCGCCCCCGCCGGCGAGCTTCGCCTTCGGCCCGACGAGGTGGCCCTTGATTTCGTAGGTCTTCCCGTCGGACGCGCACGGCACGAGCGAGGTGTTCGTGTTGCGGACGGTGAAGGTGACCGGGAGCTCCTTGACGCCGGACGCAGCCTGTGCGGCCTTCTCAGCCGCCGCCTTCGTCCGCGCCACCGCCCGGCGCCGGGCCGCCGCCCGCTTCTTCGCGGCCGCCCGCTTCTTCGCGGCCGCCTTCTTCTTGGCTGCGGCGCGGTGCTGCGCCGGCGTGGTGTGCGCCTTGGCGGGCGCCGCGACGGACGCCGCGGCCCCCGTGCCCAGCGACAACACCAGCGCGGCGACCAGCGCCATGACCCGACTCCTGCTCCACGTGACCATGCCGCGACGGTACCGGCAGAGCCCCGCCCCGACCCGGCGCTAGGAACCAAGATCCCGTTACTTCTCTGTCGCCGGGCCCCAAGGAAGCCATTCCGCTGCTACGCTTGCCCTTCGGGCTGGATCACGTGATCCGGCAAAGCAGTGTCAGCGCACGCAGTCGTCGCCTCAAAGCACCTCCGCGAACGCAGCACGAACACAAGCGGAGGATCGATTTATATGGCTACTGGAACTGTGAAGTGGTTCAGCGACGACAAGGGCTTCGGCTTCATCACGCCCGATGAGTCCGGTAAGGACCTGTTCGTCCACCACTCGGCGATCATCGCTGACGGCTACCGCTCCCTCGCCGAGGGTGCCCGCGTCTCGTACGACGCGGAGCCCGGCGAGAAGGGCCCCAAGGCCGTCAACGTGCAGAACGTCTAGAGCGCTGGCGGGCTTCTGGCCCGTCTGAGCTTCGCAGGACCGAACGCCCCCGGCATCCGTGCCGGGGGCGTTCGTCGTTCCCGGACCGTTCTCAAGCGCACGCCCGCCCGGCCGACCACTGGGGCGTGGCCCCGCTGAGCACCGTCCAGCCGTCCGCGGTCGAGCCGTACCTCGTCGACGTGGACCGCCGCGCCCCGCATCCGCTGGGCCGCCGGGTGGACGACCAGCGCGTCAACGCGCGCGCCGGGCGGACCGGCTGCCGCATCGTCGACCTGCCGCGCGTCGCGGACCCGCGGGGGAACCTCACCTTCGTGGAGGGCGATCAGCACATCCCCTTCCCGATCGCCCGCGTCTACTACCTGTACGACGTGCCGGGCGGCACCTCGCGCGGCGGCCACGCGCACAAGCAGCTCGAGGCGCTGATCATCGCGGCGACCGGCTCCTTCGACGTCAGCGTCGACGACGGCGTGCACCAGGAGCGCTTCTTCCTGAATCGCTCCTACCACGGGCTGTACGTGCCACGGATGACGTGGCGCGAGCTCGACAACTTCTCCTCCGGCGGCGTGTGCCTGGTGCTCGCCTCTGCGGTCTACGAGGAGGACGACTACGTCCGCGACCACGGCGAGTTCCTGGCCGCCGCCCACGCGGAGCGCGCCGAGCAGGACGCGGCCTGATCCGTGCCCGCGACCGCCGTCGCCATCCCGTTCCTCGACCTGCAGGCGGTCAACGCGCCGCTGGCGGACGAGCTGCAGGCGGCCGTGGCCCGGGTCATCGCCGGCGGGCAGTACGTGCTCGGGCCCGAGGTCGAGCGCTTCGAGGCCGGATGGGCCGGCGCCACCGGCGCTCGCCACTGCGTCGGCGTCGGCTCCGGCCTGGACGCGCTGACCCTCGCGCTGACCGCCGTCGGCGTCGGCCCCGGGGACGAGGTCATCGTGCCGGCGCACACGTTCGTCGCCACGTGGCTCGCGGTCACGCACGCGGGGGCGCTGCCCGTCGGCGCCGACGTGGATCCGGCCACCGGCCTGCTCGACCCCGCCGCCGCGGCAGCGGCCGTGAC
>JAOPZU010000396.1 GCA_025963955.1 Solirubrobacterales bacterium | reverse complement strand
GTCCTCCCGGCGCGCCGCGGCCGCCGGCGCCGCCGCGGTGGGGGTGCTCGCCGCGACGGGCGTGGCCTGCGCGATCGCGGTCGACGTCCACGAGCCCTACCAGCGCGACGACTACCGGGCCGCGGTGGCCGCCGCGGTGAGGGACCCGGTCGGCCCGCGCCTGGTCTACACCGACGGCGGCGGGCGCGTCCCCGGCACGCTGTACCTCGGGCGCGGCACCCACGTCGTGCTGCCCGGGGTCCCGCAGACGGTCCGCGAGATCGACGTCCTGCGCGTCGCGGGCGCCGAGCCGGGACGGCCCCGATCGACCCCCTCGATCCGCGCGGACATCACCCCCGCGGGCTTCGCCCTGGCCGGCGTGGCGCAGGGCAGCACCTGGGCGGTGCGGCGCTACGTGGCCACGACGCCGACCGTCGTCGACCCGGCCAGCCTGTCGCTGTTCGGCCTCGGCCCGCGGGCCGTCGTGCTGCTGCGCCCACGATGAGGGGCGCGGCGGGGTGTCTTGTACGCTGGCCGACATGCCCGCCGCCCCCTTCGTCACCCGCCTGAACGAGCAGATCGCCAACGAGTTCGCGGCGAGCCAGCAGTACATCGCGGTGGCGGTCTACTACGACAACGAGACGCTCCCGCGGCTCGCGTCCTTCTTCTACGCGCAGGCGCTCGAGGAGCGCAACCACGCGATGATGATGGCGAAGTACCTGATGGACGCCGACGAGGAGGCGGTCATCCCGGCCGTCGCCGCGCCGCGCACCGCGTTCGCCGACATCGTCGAGCCGGTCGCGATCGCCCTCGCCCAGGAGAAGCGCGTGACGGAGCAGATCGGCGAGCTGGCGGGCATCGCCCGGGACGCCCGCGACTACCAGTCCGAGCAGTTCATGCAGTGGTTCCTGAAGGAGCAGGTCGAGGAGGTCAGCACGATGAAGGACCTGCTGACCGTCGTGCAGCGCTCGGCGGACAACCCGATGCTCGCCGAGGAGCACCTGGCCCGCGAGGCCAGCGGCGGCGAGGGCAGCGACCCGACGGCCCCGCCGGCCGCCGGCGGCGCCGTCTAGCGGACTGGGCCCGGCCGTGTGAGCGTCACCTGGCCGACACCCCTGGCGGGCGTGCTCACCGGCACGCGCGTCCGCCTGGAGCCGCTGGCGGACGGCCACCGCGACGCGCTCTTCGCCGCGTCGCGCCACCCGGAGATCTGGTGCTGGCTGCGCGCCTACCCCTCCTCGCGCGAGGCCTTCGACGGCTGGTTCGACGAGGCCCTCGGCGCGTCGGCGGCGGGCGAGGAGTTCGCGTTCGCGACGGTCGACGTGGCGACGGACACGGTCATCGGATCCACGCGCTTCCTCGCGCTGCGGCCGGCCGACCTCGGCCTGGAGATCGGTTGGACGTGGCTGACGCCCGGCGCCTGGCGCAGCGGTGCGAACGTCGAGGCGAAGCTCCTGATGCTGACCCACGCCTTCGACGCGCTCGGCTGCATCCGCGTGGAGCTGAAGACCCACGCGGAGAACCAGCGCTCGCGCACCGCGATGGAGGCGATGGGCGCCTGGTTCGAGGGCGTGCACCGCAACCACCGCATCGTGCCGGGGATCGGCGTCCGCGACACCGCGTGGTTCAGCGTCATCGACGCGGACTGGCCGGACGTGCGACGGCGGCTGCAGGCGCGGCTGGAATGAACGCGTGAGGGGTCGCGAGCGGCGCAGCCGGTCACGCGATGCGGTCGGGCGAAGTCGTGCACTGACATCTTCCGGGCTGAGGCGCCAACCCTGTTGATGGTTGCTCGTTGGAGCGGGTGGCGAGGTCGCCCACGGCCAACGACGTGGGCGGCCTCGCTGCTGTTTGCTCGCGCCGGTCACCCGCGTGCACGAAGACCGTGAGCAGGACAGCTAGGCGATCGGCGGCACCTCGCCCACGACCCACTCGCCCTCCTCGGCCTTCCAGATCGGGGCGCGGGCCTTCAGCTCGTCGATGAGCTCGCGGGCGGCGGCGAACGCCTCCGGCCGGTGGCCGGAGCTCGTCGCGACGATCACGGACGGCTCGCCGAGCGGGACCCGTCCGACGCGGTGCTCGACCGCCGCGGCGGTGAGGCTGTGTCGGGCGATCGCCGCGTCGACGAGCTCCTGCAGCATTGGCGTCGCCATCTCCACGTAGCACTCGTAGTCGAGCCAGGCGACCTCGCGCGTGACCCCGGAGAAGGTGACGACGGCGCCGGCGAGGGGCGACGCGACCAGGCACGCGAGCGCGTCGAGGGACAGCGGCTCCTCGGTGATCCGGACGTGGCGGACCGGGCCACCGGCGCCGCCGCCCGAGCCGCCGCTGACCGGCGGGATCAGCGCCAGCTCGTCCCCCGCGCGGAGCACGTGCTCGTCGGGCGCGTACTCGCGGTTGACCGCCAGCACGCAGGGCACGCCGTCCGTCAGCGTGCCGAGCGCGTCGAGGGCGTCGCGGACGCGCGCGTCGTCCGGCAGCTCGAGCTCGATCGCGCCCGTTCCCGCCCGCTGGCGCAGCACCGCGAAGAGCCTGACGTTCACGACCATGCCCTCCAATTTACGGGAGGTCTACGATTCGCCCATGTCCGCCACGCCTGAGTCCTCCGAGCGCCTGACCGTCGCGCCGATCGTCGGCAAGGACGATCCCCGCCGCTTCACCGATTCGGGCATCGAGATCAAGCCGCTCTACACCGAGGAGGACCTCCCGGAGGACCTGCGCCTCGGCGAGCCGGGGGACTTCCCGTACACGCGCGGGCCGCACCGCGACATGTACCGCAAGCAGACGTGGACGATGCGGCAGTACGCGGGCTACGCGAGCGCGAAGGAGTCCAACGAGCGCTACCGCTACCTGCTCTCGAAGGGCTCGACGGGGCTCTCGATGGCCTTCGACCTGCCCACCCAGCTCGGCCTGGACTCGGACAACGCGCTCTGCGAGGGCGAGGTCGGCCGCACGGGCGTGGCCATCGACACGATCGACGACATGCGCACGGCGTTCGACCAGATCCCGCTGGACCAGGTCTCCACGTCGATGACGATCAACGCTCCGGCGGCGGTCCTGCTGTGCCTGTACGAGCTCGTCGGCGAGGAGCAGGGCGTCCCGTCCGACCAGCTGCGCGGCACCACCCAGAACGACGTGCTCAAGGAGTACATCGCGCGCGGCAACTACATCTACCCGCCCGAGCCGACGATGCGGCTGACGACGGACCTGTTCGCCTACTGCAAGGAGAACATCCCGCGCTGGAACACGGTCTCGATCTCCGGCTACCACTTCCGCGAGAAGGGCGCGAGCGCCGTGCAGGAGGTCGCCTTCACCCTCTCGTCCGGGATCGCCTACGTGCAGGCGGCCGTCGACGCGGGCCTCGCGGTCGACGACTTCGCCCCCCGACTGGCCTTCTTCTTCAACGGCCACAACAACGTCTTCCAGGAGGTCGCGAAGTTCCGCGCGGCCCGGCGCATGTGGGCGACGATCATGTCCGAGCGCTTCGGCGCGAAGAACCCGAAGTCGCTGATGCTGCGCTTCCACACGCAGACCGGCGGCGTGACGCTCACCGCGCAGCAGCCGATGAACAACATCGTCCGCGTCGCGCTGCAGGGGTTCGCGGCGGTCTGCGGCGGCACCCAGTCGCTGCACACCAACGGCTACGACGAGGCGCTCGCGCTGCCGAGCGAGGAGGCCGCGAAGATCGCCCTGCGCACGCAGCAGATCATCGCCTCCGAATCCGGCGCGACGATGACCGTCGACCCGTTCGCCGGCTCCTACTTCGTCGAGTCGCTGACGGACGAGATCGAGTCCCGCGCCTACGAGCTGATCGCCAAGGTCGACGAGCTCGGCGGCTCCGTCAACGCCATCGAGTTCATCACGGGCGAGATCGACGAGTCGGCCTGGGGCTACCAGGAGCGCTACCGGATCGAGCAGGACATGGTCGTCGGCGTCAACTCCTACGTGGAGGACGCGATTGAGGTCCCTGGCCTGCTGCGCGTCGACCCCGCCTCCGAGGGCCACCAGCTCGCGCGCCTGAAGGCGTTCAAGGAGAACCGCGACCACGCCCTGGTCGAGCAGCGCCTGGAGGAGCTCCGCGGCGCCGCCAAGGGGACGGACAACCTGCTGCCCTTCATCAAGCAGGCGTTGAAGGACAAGGCGTCGATGGGCGAGGTCTGCCAGGCGATGAAGGACGTTTTCGGCAAGTACGCGCCGACGTTCTGATCGGGCGGGCCATCGTCACCGGCGGCGCGAACGACCGCGTATTCCGCGTGGGCGCGCGCCGGACGTCCGAGTCCGTGATGGCCGCCGGCTAGTCCGGGTCACCCGCAGGTCCTGGCGTTCCGCTTCATCGCCCGAGTAGCCCGTCGTGCTTCACCAGCTGCACGACGGCGGCGGCGGCGATCGCCTGTCCGGCGGCGCTGAGGTGGATGCCGTCGGGTGCGCGCACCCGGACCTGGTGGCCGTCTCGGGTGATGGTGTCGTGGTACTCGCCGTCGGGGGTGAACAGCCGGCGCTGATCGAGCAGCCTCACGAAGGGCAACCGGCCGGCGGCCAGCACCGCAGCCTGGTTGACCGCGGCCTGGATCCTGGCGCGCTGGGCCGAGCGGGGCACGGGCAGCAGCATCCAGATCAGGGATCCGTGTTCACGCTGGCCGTAGATCCCCATCAGGTGCCGCTGCCGCCGGGCGAGCGCGGCGACCCACGCCGGACCGCAGCAGGCGATCGCTGTCCCCGCGACGTCGTCCACGTTGTAGCCCTCGTTGCCGCCGAGGGAGATCACCGTCACCGCGGGATGCAGGCGGCGGACCTGGTCGGTCGCCCAGTCGTCCCACTCCCGATCGCCGTCGCCGCTCAGCCGGGTGCCGGGATGGGACTCCGCCTGGACCTGCGCCGCCGATCGCAGGGTGCTCTGCAGCACGCTGTCGATCCCCTCGATGGTCGAGTCGCCGGTGGTCAGGAGCACCGGGCGAGCGCGCTCGGCCAGCGGCGGCGCGCTTCCTGCCGCGACGTGCCGCACGACGCGCAGGCGCTCCAGACGCACGGCGACCCGCACGAGTCCGTCGCCGGGAACGCGGAACCGCCGTGCCGCGCCCTGCGAGGTCTTCACCAGGGACACCTTCCGACAGTGGTGAGCGAGGCCGGCGCCGCTCACGCAGAGCTGCACGCGGTGGTTGCCCAGCCCCCAGCGGTCGACGAGCTGCACGCGCAGCAGGCCGTCGCGGGCGACGTGCCGCGGAACCCGGACCGCCACGCGGTCGGCACACGAGGGGGTGCGGATGTCGGCGATCGCCGTCCGGGTGCTCCCGTCCGGGTCGGTGACGGTGGCGCTGAAGTGGCGGTCGGTGCGGTCGCAGCGCCACCGCACGACCCGATCGACGACCGCCGGAGTGGGGCCCGTCGGGACTATCCGGAGCGGCACGTGCTGCCCGCCGATGACCTCGTCGAACTGCACCGTGGATCCGGCCGGCTGGCCGAACACGCCGAGGGAGAGGTACCCCGTCTGGTAGCGGGTGACCTCGAGGAAGCCGTTGGCCGGGGCGGCCTCCAGCGGTGGAGCACCGTCGTCGCCGGCCCCGACGAGCGCCACGGCGAGGAGGGCCAGGCTCGCCCCGCGCAGCGCCGCGCCCCGGCGCCCGGAACGGTGCGTCCGCGGATCCCGGCGACCTCTGCTCCACGTCACGGTCTTCTGCTCACTCAAGGACAGGTGTTCGACAGCCCGACGGGTCCGCGCCGGGAGGACGAGTTGGGGGTGCGACTGTATCGCGTGGGCCACCGGAAGCCGGTCGACTGGACGGACCGACCCCGCCCCCCGTCGGTCCACGCGGGGCGCGAGCCGTGCGGCGTCGTTTTTGCACCGCCAGGGGGGTGCAAAAGCGACGCCGCCCAACGGGCGACCGCCGGAAGCTGCCACGGGGGCCGCCGGGGGGCGCCGCACG
>JAOPZU010000344.1 GCA_025963955.1 Solirubrobacterales bacterium | reverse complement strand
GGGGGCTAGGCTGGAGGAATGAGCACCAAGCCCGATGACGACCTCTTCGGCGCGGAGCACGTCGAGGCCTACCAGCAGACGGACGGCGCCCGCGGCTACCACTGGCGGGGCACGACGATCCTGCTGCTGACCACGACGGGCCGCACCAGCGGGCAGCAGCACACCACCCCGCTGATCCACCGCGTGGACGACGGCCGCTACGTCATCGTCGCCTCCAAGGGCGGCGCGCCCGAGCACCCGGCGTGGTTCCGGAACATGGAGGCGAACCCGGAGGCCGAGGTGCAGGTCCTCGGCGAGCACGTCCCCGTGCGGATGACGATCGCCCAGGGTGACGAGCGCACGCGTCTGTGGAACGACATGGTCGAGGTCTGGCCCGACTACGTGGACTACGCCAAGAAGACCGACCGGCAGATCCCGGTCGTCGTGCTCGAGCCGCGCTGAGCGCACCGGACCCAGCAACCGCCACCGGCACGCCGAGCGCGGTCACGACCGCGCAGCCTGACGGAGCCCGCTCAGCCCGCCAGACGGACGGGCGCGGCCGAGCGCCGCGCCGGCGCCCCGATCGTCGCCGCGACGTGGCTCGCCAGATGGTCCGCGTCCCGGGCGATGCCGGCGAACCGGCCCGAACCCCAGGTGTGCAGCCACGGCAGCCCGATGACCGAGAGCCCGCGGATCGCCGTCACGCCGCGGTGGTGCGTCGGGTAGCCCGTCCCGTCGAAGGCCGGCACCTTGACCCACGACCAGTCCGAGCGGAAGCCCGTCGCCCACACCACCGAGGTGATGCCGGCGGCGGCGAGGTCCAGCCGAGCGCTGCGGTCCGCCGCCGCGGGCGGATCCCAGCACGGGACGTAGCGCGGCTCCTCGTCCGCGTCGACGCCGTGGGCCGCGATCCACGCGTCGATCGTGTCCTTGATGCGGTCGTCCGTCGCGTCCGCGAGGTCGAGGTTCTTGGGCAGGTCGCCGGCGAAGGACAGCTCGGGCGCGGTGATGTCGGTGAGGCGGCCGTGCAGGTGCATGCCCTCGGTGGCGAATCGCCGCAGGTCGATGTCCCGCCCGCCGTCACGCCCGGTGACGTAATGGTTGGCTTCCTTGCGGGCCCTGAGGCCCTCCGGGTGGTCGGCGATCGCCATGTCGTAGCGGCCCATGTCCTGCAGCCAGGCCACGACGTCGCGGCCGCGGTAGGTCCGCGCCACGCGGGGGGCGGAGCCGACGGCGAGGTGCACCGTCCGGCCCTCCAGGTGGAGGTCCTCGGCGATCTGCGCGCCGGACTGGCCCGAGCCGACGACGAGCACGGCGCCGTCCGGCAGGGTCGCAGGGGAGCGGTAGCGCGAGGAGTGCAGCTGCGTGACGGTGGACGGCAGGCGCTCGGCCATCCGCGGTGTGGTGGGCACGTGGTAGCCGCCGACCGCGAGCACGACCTGGTCGGCCGTGAGCGTGCCGACGTTCGTCTCGACGACGAACGTGCCGTGCGGCGACTGGGTCACCGACTCGACCGCCACCCCCTCCACGACGGGCGGGGCGAAGGAGGCGACGTAGTCGTCGAGGTACTGCAGGATCTGGTCCTTGACCATGAAGCCGTCCGGGTCGTTCCCGGCGTAGGGGTGCCCCGGCAGCCGGCACTGCCAGTTCGGCGTGACCAGGCAGAAGGAGTCCCACCGCTGGCGTCGCCACGAGGAGGCGATCTCGTGGCGCTCCAGGACGACGTGCTCCACGTCACGGGCGGACAGGCACCAGCTCATGGACAGGCCGGCCTGGCCGCCACCGACGATGACGACGGGCACGTGCCCGGACAGCGCGGGCGGCGGTTCGCGCAGGGCCTCGCGGTACATGGTCTCCACCGTCACGTGGCCGTCGGGGTGCTCGGCGGCGCGCACCCGCAGACCGTCGATCTCGGCCGCCGCCGCCGTGCACGCGAAGCCGTAGCGCGCGCGCACCCGCTCGCTGCCCGCCTCCAGCGCGCTCGTCGCGCGGCGCAGGAACTCGCCCACCGGGTAGCTCGCGCCGGCGCAGAGCGCGCGCTCGATCGTCCGCGAGGGCGAGGTGCAGCTCTGGTGCGTGCCGTCGGGCCAGCGGACGCGGAAGTGGACTTCGGGCATGGTCGGGCTTCCTCAGGGGACGGTCAGACGGCGGTGAGCGGGGCGGGCACGGCGTAGACGTCGGGGCGCAGATCGCGGATGGGGGAGAGCGCGCGGCGGGCACGGGCGAGCGTCGCGTCCAGGTCCTCGACCGTGGCGATAGCGAGGCCCTCGCCGGTGGTCGTGACCGCGAGCGGGTCGCCGCCCGGTCCGACGACGCGGGCGCTGCCGATGAACCGCAGCGCGCCGAAGGTCCCGGACTGGTTGGCCGAGGCCACGATCAGCGAGTTCTCGGCCGCGCGGGCGCGGTCCCACAGTTCGGAGCGGCGGTACTGGCGGTCGTCCTCGAGCCGCGGTGCCGCGTTCGTCGCCGAGCACGGCCATGCGGAGAGGAAGCAGAGGATCTGCGCCCCGTCGAGCGCCAGGGTCCGCGAGGCCTCCGGGAAGGCCTTGTCGTAGCAGATGAGCATGCCGATCCGGCCGACCGGGGTGTCGATCGCGGCGAGGCGGTCCCCGGGCGCGGTGATGCGGTCCTCGTCCAGCGGCAGGTGGATCTTGCGGTGGAAGCCGAGGACCTCGCCGCCGCTCACGCAGACGGCGGTGTTGTGGACCATGCCGTCGTCCGTGCCGGTCTCCTCGGCCATGCCGAAGCAGACGACCATGTCGCCCGCGAGCTCCGCGACCCGCTGCACCTCGGGTCCGTCGAGCGCGAAGGCGGGCGGCCACTCCGCGTCGCCGTGGAGGGTCTCGACGTAGCCACCGAGGCAGGCCTCCGGCAGGACGAGCAGGCCGACGCCGGCGGCGCGGGCCTCCTCGACGATCGCGGCGATGCGCGTGAAGCACGCCTCCAGGTCCCGGCCGAAGGGGGCGCTCGTGGCGGCGATGGTGAGCGGGGTCATGGGGTCGGCTCCTCGGGCAGGGTGGTCGGGATGGGCCAGACCATGAGGCGGTGCTCGGCGCCGGCGACGTCCACGGCCCGCACGTCGTCCCAGCCCAGGCGCGCGAAGAAGTGGCGGTAGCGGGCCTGCACGGTGGCGTCGAAGTGCGTCGCGCCCGCCGCGAGCGCCTCGACGCAGGCGCGACGGACCAGCAGCGCGCCGACCAGGCCGCGGGATGGGCTCCCCGCGCCGCTGCAGACCAGGCGGCTGCCGCGCCAGTGCGCCGCGCGTGCGGCGGGGGCCGGTGCCGCCACCGGATGCAGCCGCACCCCGCCGATGACCTGCTCCTCCTCGTCCAGGGCGACGAGCACCCGGGTCGGCGGCGCGCCGTCGTGCGCGTCGAGGTCGTGGCCGCGGAAGAGGTGCTGCTCGTCGACGAAGGCGCGCCGGCGCAGGGCAGCGTACGCCTCCAGCCGCTCCGGGTGGGTCTCCGCCCGGACGACGGTGAAGGCGCGCGTGGCCGGGACCGGCAGGTCGAGCATCGTCCGCATCAGCAGCCCTCGCCGGCCAGGGCCGAGCAGGCGCCGCAGGCCGCGCAGCCGGCGCCCTGGTCGGCGCCGCGCATGCCGGCGGCCTTCAGGGCGCGGGCG
>JAOPZU010000335.1 GCA_025963955.1 Solirubrobacterales bacterium | reverse complement strand
CTCCTCCTCGGAGTCCTCTTCGTACAGCGACTCGCTCGCCAGCTCCTTGCCGCCGTTGTCGAAGAGCTTGATGTCGAGGATGTCGCCGCGGTAGTTGTCCGGGGCAATGAGGGTGAAGCGCCCGTCCACGAGCTCGCACTGGTCCACGGCCAGATCCGCGAGCTCGGCCGTCGCGACGACGCCGCCCTCGACCATCGGGCGGCCCCAGACGAGCGTGATGGCGGCGACCTTGCCCGCCTCGCCGCGCCAGGCGTCGATGACGTCCTCGCAGAGGTCGAGCGCCCAGTCCGGGTTGGCTTCCGCGGTCTCGGCGGTGAAGTCGGCGGTCGCCTGCAGCTCGGTCGCGTCCCCGCCGTCGATGGCCGGCTGGAAGGAGACGTAGCCGTAGAGCTCGTAGCCCGTCGTGGTGCGGGTGGATGCCGGGACGTAGGTCCGCCCGTTGTAGGTGCGGTCCGGGTACCAGACGATCTCGCCGGACTCGCCGAGGTCCTCGCCCTCGTCGTCGATCCGCAGGCAGGCGGCGAGGAACTCAACGCGCAGCTTGTCCCCCCAACGCCCGTACGGCAGGCCGTCCTGGGGCGGCTCGGCGGCGAAGCGGGCGACGTAGCGGTCGGTCGGCGGCATGGGCGGAGTCTACGTTTCGAGGACGAGCGTCACCGGCCCGTCGTTCACCAGCGCGACCTGCATGTCCGCGCCGAAGACCCCGCGCTCCGCGGCGAGGGCGGCGCAGACGCGGTCGTAGAGCGGCTCGGCGTGCTCGGGGCGGGCGGCCGCGACGTAGGAGGGCCGCGTCCCCTTCCGCGCGTCCCCGTAGAGCGTGAACTGGCTGACGCACAGGACCTGCCGGTCGGGGCCGAGCGGCTCGTTCATCCGCCCGTCCGGGTCCGGGAAGATGCGAAGCTTCAGCAGCTTCTCGGCGAGCCTGTCCGCGGCTGCCTCGGTGTCCTCGTGCGTGACGCCGAGGAGGACGAGCAGGCCCGGGCCGATGGCGCCCGTGACGACGCCGTCCACCGTGACGGAGGCGGAGCTCACCCGCTGGACGACGGCGCGCATCCGCCTAACTCACCACGCCGGCGAGTCCGGCGGCCGCGACGCCGACGGCGGTCGACCACCCGACGGCGCTCGCGGCCAGGCGCAGGTCCAGGCCGTAGGTGTGGGCGGCGATCAGCGCGTTGATGCCGCACGGCATCGCGGCCTGGAGGCGGTAGGCGTCCGGGACCTCGGGCAGCGACAGCGCGAAGAGGGCGAACAGCGCGGGCGCAGCGAGCAGCCGCAGGCCGAGGACGAGCCCGACCTCCCGCGTCAGCGGCGGGAGGAAGCGGATGGTGCCGTCCTCCTGCTCGCGGCGCAGGTGGACGCCGAGCACGAAGAACCCGAGCGGCAGCAGCGCGATCGCCGCGTCGTGCGCGACGCTCACCAGGACGTCGGGGGCGAGGGCGTCCGGCACGAGCAGCCCGGCCACGAGGGCGAGCAGCGGCGGGTTGCGGGTGAGGAACGCCTTCAGCCGGTCGCGGGCGGTGTCGCCGGCCGCCGTCCCGCAGGCCGCCGCGATGCCGAACCCGAAGGTGAAGAGCATGGGTCCGCTGATGGCGACGTCCCAGGCGATGGCGGGGCCGATCGCGTCCCTCCCGAGCAGCGCGGCGTTCAGCGGGACGCCGAGATAGCCCGTGTTCGCCAGCAGGCAGCCGACCGTCACGGTGCCGGCGACGACGCGATCCAGGTGCAGCAGGCGGCTGGAGACGGTCCACGCGATCGCCGCCACGCAGAGGATCTCGGCCCAGCCCAGCAGCAACCCGACGCCGACGCCGTTCGCTCCGAGGTCCAGGCGGGCCAGGGAGAAGAAGGTGACGAACGGCATCAGGCCGTACAGCAGCACCTGGATGGCGCGGGCGGACAGGCGCGCGGAGGCCACCGGCCAGCGGTGCTCCACCCCGCCCCCAATCCCGGCCGAGGCGAGGATGCCGAACACGACGAGGATCATCCGAGGTCGCGCAGCTCCGCGGCGGCCTGCTCGGGCGGAACGGGGTTCAGGTGCAGCCCCGTGCCGAGCTCCAGCCCGGCGAGCGGCGTCAGGCGCGGCGCGATCTCGATGTGCCAGCAGAAGCGCTCGGCGCCCTGCGGCGCGGTGCGCACCCACAGCGTCAGCGGCGGGGTGGCGCCGAAGCGCCGCGTCAGCCGCTGGAGGGCCTCGTGGAGCAGGGCCGCGCCCGAGGGCCCGTCGTCCTCGAAGCGCTCGCGGCCGCGGCGGGGGACGAGCATCAGCCGGTAGGGCGAGGCGGAGGCGTACGGCGCGATCAGCACCGCCTCTTTATCGATGGCCACGATCCGCTCCCGCAACCGGACCTCCTCCTGCAGCAGGTCGCTCAGCAGGTCGCCGCCCATCGTCCGCGTCGCGTAGGCGCCGAAGCGCTCGCGCTCGCGGGCGACGAGCGCCGGGACGAACGGCAGCGCGAGCAGCTGCGCGTGGGTGTGCGGCTGCGTGGCGCCGCCCGCGGCCTGCTCGTTGACGTGCAGGTGGACGTAGGACGCGGTCGGGGCGTGCTCGCGCATCCGGGCCCGCCAGACGTCGACGGCGAGGGTGACCTGCGCCACGTCGAGGTCCGCGAGCGAGGCGACGGGGTCGGGCGCGTTGACGATGACCTCGGACGCGCCGGTGGCCGCGGCGGCCACGAACAGGTCGGGCTTGTGGGAGCGCGGCGGCTCGGGCGCGTCCGCGCTGAGCGCGGAGAAGAGGTTCGGGACCACACGCACCGCCCAACGGCCGGCCGATCCGCCGGGCTGCGGGACCTCGAGCAGGGCCGGCGGCGTGCGGTCCTCATGGCCGGCGGCGAACGGGT
>JAOPZU010000324.1 GCA_025963955.1 Solirubrobacterales bacterium | reverse complement strand
CACGCCCGCCGGGCCGCGGGCGCCCGCGTTCCCGGCCACCGGGCGGTACACGCGCACCGGCACGGCCGGCTCGCCGACGTCCACGTCGGCGACGGCCGCCACCGCGGGCGGGACACCGCCGAGCCGGTCCGCGATCGCGGCGTAGGCCCCGCGGAGCGCGACGAGCTCGGACGGCTCGGCCTCACCGGGGTCCTGGTCCAGCAGGGCCTGGATCTGCGGGTGGACCGGCGGGACCCCCGGCGTCGCGGCTACGGCTGGAGCCCGGCGGCGAGCACGTCGGACAGGTCGACACCCAGGGCGTCGGCGACGCGGCGGGCGACGGCGCGGCCGGTGAAGCCGACCTCCTCGTGCAGCAGCGCAGGCTTGCCGTGGGTGACGTAGCGATCGGGCAGGCCGACGCGCAGCAGCCGCGCGGCGTGCTCGTCGTCGAGGCCGGCCTCGTTGAGCGCCTCCCACACGGCCGAGCCGAAGCCGCCCTGCAGGACGCCCTCCTCGAGCGTGACCACGAGCTCGTGCTCGGCGCTCAGACGGGCCATCAGGTGGACGTCCAGCGGCTTGACGAAGCGGGCGTCGGCCACGGTCGCGGTGACGCCGGCGCCCGCGAGCAGCTCGGCAGCCTCCAGCGCCTTGGTCACGCCCGTGCCGTAGCCGACGAGCGCCACGCGCCCGTCGCCCTCCGCCAGGACCTCGCCCTGCCCGATCTCCACCGGGGTGATCGCGTCCGGGCGCAGCAGCGCGGCCCCCGGGCCCTCGCCCCGCGGGTAGCGCAGCGCGAACGGGCCGTCGTCCTGCAGCAGGGCGGTGCGCAGCATCCGCTGGAGCATCGGCTCGTCGCGGGGGGCCGCGGCGATCATGTGCGGCAGCGACCGCATGTAGGCGATGTCGAAGACGCCGTGGTGGGTCGGCCCGTCGTCGCCGACCAGGCCGGCGCGGTCCATCGCGAAGACGACGTTCAGCTTCTGCAGGCAGACGTCGTGGACGATCTGATCGTAGGCGCGCTGCAGGAAGGTGGAGTAGATCGCGGCGACGGGCTTGCGGCCCTCCAGCGCGAGCCCGGCGGCGAACAGGATCGCCTGCTGCTCGGCGATGCCGACGTCGAAGTAGTGCTTGGGCTCGGCCTTCTGCAGGATGTTCAGGCCCGTGCCGGAGTTCATCGCGGCGGTGATGCCGGCCACGCGGCGGTCGCGGCGGACCTCGGAGAGCAGCGCGTCCCCGAAGACCTTCGTGTACTGCGGCGGGGCTGGGACCGCGCCCGCCGGGGCCGGCGCGGCGGCGACCGGGAGCCGGTCCAGGATCGACTTCGGCTTCGCGGCGTGCCAGGTCTCCTGACCCTCCAGGCCGCCTTCCTCGGCCGGCGCGAAGCCCTTGCCCTTGACGGTGGCGACGTGCAGCACGACGGGCCGGCCGGCCTTGAAGGCCGAGCGCAGCGCCGCCCGCAGGGCGCCCACGTCGTGGCCGTCGATGACACCCATGTAGGCCCAGTCGAGCTCTTCCCAGAACAGGCCGGGCGCCCAGAAGGACTTGATCGACTCCTTCAACTGCGGACCGAGGCGCTCGACCGTCTTCCCGATGCGCGGCAGATCCACCAGGCGGTGCTCCATGGTGTCCCGGGCGTGCCACAGCTTCGGGTTCAGCCGGACGCGGTTGAACGAGGAGCTGAGCGCGCCGACGTTCGGCGAGATCGACATTCCGTTGTCGTTGAGGATCACGACGATCGGCGTGCCCATGCCGCCGGCCTGCGAGATCGCCTCGAAGGCGACGCCGCCGGTCATCGAGCCGTCGCCGATCACCGCGACGACCTGCCCCTCGTTGACGTCGCCCTTCAGGCGCATGCCCTCCTTGAGCCCGACGGCGTAGCCGATGGACGTGGAGGCGTGGCCCGCGCCCATGATGTCGTGCTCGGACTCGGGGATCGAGCAGAACGGGGCCAGGCCCTCGTACTTGCGGATCGTCGAGAGCTGGTCGCGGCGCCCGGTGAGGATCTTGTGCGGGTAGGCCTGGTGGCCGACGTCCCACAGGATCTTGTCGCGCGGGGAGTCCATCAGCGAGTGCAGCGCGACCGCGATCTCGCAGGTCCCGAGGTTCGCCCCGAAGTGCCCCCCGATCTCGCCGACGGTGTCGATGATGTGCTCGCGTACCTCTTGCGCGACCTGCACGAGCTGCTCCTCGTCGAGGCCGTGGAGGTCCTGCGGGCGGTTGATGCGGTCGAGGATGCGCTGGCTCATGGGGTCCTCGTTCGGCGGGGATTCGGGGTCATCTATGACGTCCGCGTGAAGATGAAGTCGGTGATCTGCTCGAGCTCGGCCGGCTGTCCGGCCCGGTCCTGCCCGGTGCGTGCGAGCGCCTCGTGGGCGCGGCGGTGGCAGTCGCCGGCGAGGCGCTGGGCCCCGTCCAGACCGTACTCGCTGACGTACGTCCGCTTGCCCTGCCGCTCGTCGCTTCCCTGCGGCTTGCCCATGGCGTCCGCGGTGGACGTCACGTCGAGGATGTCGTCGACGATCTGGAAGAGGACGCCGAGCTCGTCGGCGAACGAGCGGAAGGCGGTGGTGGCCGGTGCGGTCATGCCCTGTAGAAGCAATACGCACTCAATGGAGGCGCCGATCAGCCGCCCCGTCTTGAGGGCGTGCACGGTGCGCAGCCCCTCCGCGTCGTTCGGGGCGACGTCCGCGACGTCGAGGTACTGCCCGCCGACCATGCCGTCGACGCCGGTCGCGGCGGTCAGCTCCCGCGCGGCCGCCAGGACGCCGACGGGCTCGCCCACCTGCGCGGTGAGCAGCAGGCGCAGCGCCTCGGCGTACAGCGCGTCCCCGGCCAGGATGGCGACGTCCTCGCCGAACTTCACGTGGCACGTGGGCCGTCCGCGGCGCAGCTCGTCGTCGTCCATCGCCGGCAGGTCGTCGTGGATCAGCGAGTAGGTGTGGATCAGCTCGATGGCCGCGGCCAGCGGGAGGACCGCGTCGGGATCGCCGCCGATCGCGCGCTGGGTGGCCAGTGCGAGGACCGGGCGGATGCGCTTGCCGCCGGCGAGCAGGCTGTAGCGCATCGCCTCCTCCAGGCCCGAGGTCTGCGGCGCGACGGACGGGAAGCGCAGCCCGGCCAGGTAGGCGTCGACCCGCTCGCGCAGGGCCTCGGGGTACTCCGCGGAGCTCACAGCAGCTGGTCCGCCCCGGGCAACGGCTCGGACGCGGCGACACGCGCCAGGCGCTCGAGCTCGGCGCTCGCGTTGGACGCGACCTGCGCGCACTCGTCGACGAGCTTCGCGGCCGCCTCGGCGTCCAGCTCGCCCGTGCGCAGTCGACCGGCCACGTGCTCCAGGTGCGCGACGAGACGCTCCAGCGCGGCGGAGTCGCGCTCGGCGGCGGGCGGCAGGTCGCTCATACGGGCGCCTGGTTCTCCCCCAGGCTGCGCAGGACCGCCGCGAGGATGCCGTTCACGAAGCCCGGGGCGTCGGCGCCGCAGAACTCCTTGGCGGTCTCCACCGCCTCGACGATCGCGCCCTCCGCGGGGATGGGCGTGTCGCCGGGAGCGGCGTCCGGGTGCAGCATCTCCAGCAGCGCGACGCGCATGATCGCCTTCTCCAGCGGCGCGATGCGGTCGAGCGTCCAGCCCTTGGCGAAGCGCTCGATCAGCGCGTCCACGTCCTCGGCGTAGTCCTGCGTGGCGTAGGCGAGCGCCCGGGTGAAGGTGGACGCGGTCGGCTCGAAGACGTCGTCCAGCTCGCGGCCGGTCAGGTCGTGCTGGTAGAGCGCGAAGACGGCGGCGCGGCGTTGGTCGGAGCGGCGGGGCAAGCGGTGGTCCTCAGACCCGCGACATGTACTGGCCGGTCTCCGTCTGGACCTTGACGCGGTCCCCGACGTTGACGAACAGCGGCACCTGGATCTCGGCGCCGGTCTCCACGGTGGCGGGCTTGTTGCCGCCGCCTGAGGCGGTGTCGCCGCGCACGCCCGGCTCGGTGAAGGTGATCTCGAGCTCGACCGAGGACGCGAGCTGGATGTCCGCCGGCTCGTCGTCGATGAACAGCAGGTCGACCGTCTCGTTCGCCTTGGTCCAGCGCAGCTTGTCGGCCAGCGCCTTCATCGGGATCGCCGTCTGCTCGAACGTCTCGGCGTCCATGAAGTGGGCGTCCTCCCCGTCGGAGTAGAGGAAGGTCATCTTCCGGGCCTCGGTGCGCACGGAGCGGAACTTCTCGCCCGCCCGGAAGGTCTTGTCGATCACGTTGCCGTCCTTCGTGCGCCGCAGCTTCGTGCGGACGAAGGCCGGGCCCTTGCCGGGCTTGACGTGCTGGAACTCGACGACCTTGTAGATCGTCCCGTCGACCTCGATGTGGTTGCCGTTCTTGAGTTGGTTGGTGCTGATCAAGCTGGGGGCCTTGGTCGGGTGCCGAAGAGGGGTGCGCGGGTGCGAGCGC
>JAOPZU010000317.1 GCA_025963955.1 Solirubrobacterales bacterium | reverse complement strand
TGGGGCTCGTGCCGCCCGGGGAGCGCGGTCCGGCGTCGGCCTGGACGGCCTCCACCCGCGGGACGGGGGAGCTGATCCTCGCCGCGGCGCGCACCGGGGCGCCCGTCGTGCTCGTGGCCGCCGGCGGCTCGGCGACGACGGACGGGGGCGCCGGCGCGATCGCGGCCATCGAGGAGGGTGGCGGCCTCGGCGGCACGCAGCTCGTCGTGCTCTGCGACGTGCGCACGCCCTTCGAGGACGCGCCGCGGGTGTTCGCGCCGCAGAAGGGCGCTGACGCCGCGACGGTCGACCGGCTGCGGGAGCGCCTGGACGAGCAGGCGGACGGCTTCGGGGCGCGCGACCCGCGCGGCGTCCCCATGACGGGCGCGGCGGGCGGACTGGCGGGGGGACTGTGGGCCGCGTTCGGGGCCCACCTGGAGGCGGGGGCGCCGTTCGTCCTGGACGCGGTGGGCTTCGCCGGGCGACTGGCCGCGGCCGGGGCGGTCGTCCTCGGCGAGGGCCGGCTGGACGCGCAGACGCTGCAGGGCAAGATCCTCGCGGAGGCGGCGGCGCGGGCGGCGACGGCCGGGGTCCCGTGCCACGCGATCGTGGGGCAGGACGCGCAGGACGAGCCCCTGGTGCGGGCCCGCCTCGGCCTGGCGGAGGTGCGCGAGGCGGGCACGCTCGCGGCGATCGAGGCCGCGGCCGCGGCGCTCGCGCAGGGGTCCCGCACCTAGACTCGTCGGGTGACCGACCTCACCGCAGGTGTCGTGGCGACCTACCGCAAGCCCGACGAGCAGCGGCTGGCGATCCATCCCCAGCACATCGCCCGCATCGCTGAGCCGCTGCGCCGGCGGCTGTTCTTCGAACGCGGCTACGGGGAGCGCTTCGGGATGTCCGACGCGACGCTCGAGCCTCTGGTGGGCGGGCTGCGCAGCCGGGAGGAGCTCTCCGCGGAGTGCGACATCCTCATCCTGCCCAAGCCGCTGGCGGAGGACCTGGAGGGCCTGCGGCCCGGGCAGGTGGTGTGGGGCTGGCCGCACTGCGTGCAGGACGAGCGCATGACCCAGCTGGCGATCGACCATCGCCTGACCCTGATCGCGTGGGAGGCGATGAACCACTGGACGAGCGGCGGCGCCTTCAGCGTCCACGTCTTCCACAAGAACAACGAGCTGGCCGGCTACTGCTCCGTCCTGCACGCCCTGACGCTGCGCGGCAGCACCGGCGACTACGGGCGCCGCCTGCGCGCGGCCGTCATCAGCTTCGGCGCCACGGCGCGTGGCGCGGTGCGCGCGCTCTCGGCCTTCGGCGTCAGCGACGTGACGGTGCTGACCCAGCGACAGCCGTCCGCCGTCGCCTCGCCGTTCGCCTCCGTCGTCCTGCAGCACTTCGAGCGCGACCCCGCGCACCCCGGCCGGGTGCTCGCGCTGAAGGACCCCGAGCCGGGGCCGCTGGCCGAGGTCCTCGCGGGCTACGACATCGTCGTCAACTGCATCCTGCAGGACACGGACGACCCGCTGACGTTCGTCACGAACGAGGATCTGCCGCGGTTCGCGCCCGGGACGCTGTTCGTCGACGTCTCCTGCGACGAGGGCATGGGCTTCGAGTGGGCCTCGCCGACGTCGTTCGCGGCGCCGATGGTCGAGCTCGGCGGCGGGCTGCACTACTACGCGGTCGACCACAGCCCGTCCTACCTGTGGAACTCGTCGACGTGGGAGAACAGCAACGCGCTGCTCGAGTACCTGCCGACCGTGCTGGCGGGACCGGCGGCCTGGGACGCGGAGGAGACGATCCGGCGCGCGATCGAGATCCGGGAGGGCGTCGTCCAGAACCCGCGCATCCTGTCCTTCCAGGACCGCGGGGCGGCGTACCCGCACGTGGTGGGCGGCTGAGCGGCGCGTTCAGGCCGCGGTGAGGCCGGGCCGGTCCACGGTCGCCGGGTCCTCCGCCGCGGGCGGCGGACCGAGGCGCCAGAGGGCGTCGGGCGGCGGGGAGGCCAGCAGCGCGGCGACCTCGGGGCCGCGGAGGGCCGGCCCGAAGAGCCAGCCCTGGCCGAGGTCGCAGCCCAGCTCGCGCAGCCGCTCGAGCTGGCCCTGCTCCTCAATGCCCTCGGCGACCACGCCGAGGCCGAGGTTGCCGGCGAGGTCGACGATCGCGGTGGCGAGGGCGTCGTCCCGCAGGCCGTCCGCCAGGCCGTCGACGAACGCCTTGGCCATCTTGAGCGCGTCGAGCGGGAAGGTGTGCAGGTAGCGCAGCGAGGAGTAACCCGTGCCGAAGTCGTCGATGGCGACCCGGACCCCGAGCGCCTTGACCGCGGCCAGCGCCGCGGCCGCCACGTCGATGTCCTGCATGAGCGTCGTCTCGGTGAGCTCGAGCATCAGGTGGGCCGGGTCCAGCCCGGCGGCGTGCAGCGCGCCGAGGACGTCCGCGTCGAGGCCCGGGGCGCTGAGCTGGCGACCGGAGATGTTCACGCAGATGGTGTCGAGGCCGGCGAACGGGAAGGCCGCGCGCCAATGGGCGAACTGCCGGCACGCCTGCCGCAGGACCAGGCGGTCCACCTGCCCGATGCGCCCCGTCTCCTCCGCGAGCGCGATGAACGTCGCCGGCAGGACGAGGCCGCGCTCGGGATGGTGCCAGCGGACGAGCGCCTCGAAGCCGACCAGCTGCGCGGACGCGAGGTGCACGAGCGGCTGGTAGTAGACCTCGAGCTCGTCGCGGTCGAGCGCCCGCTGGAGGTCGGCCTCGAGCTCCAGGCGCGCGACCGCGTCGGCCTGCATCGACGGGCGGTAGAGCGCGAAGCGGCCGCGGCCGGCCGCCTTCGCGGTGTACATGGCGACGTCCGCGGCGCGCAGCAGGTCCCCCTCGCTGTCCGCTTCCATGGCGATCCCGATCGAGGCGGACGCGAAGACCTCGCGCCCCTGGACGATCATGGGCGAGCGCAGCGCGGCGAGCACGCGCTCGGCCACGAGCGTCGCGTCCTGCGGCCGGCGCACGTCCTCCAGCAGGACGGCGAACTCGTCGCCCCCGAGGCGCGCGGCGGTGTCCCCGGGCCGCACGCACTGGCGCAGGCGCTCGGCCGCGATGCGCAGCAGCTCGTCGCCGGCGGGGTGCCCGAGGCTGTCGTTGACCGTCTTGAAGTCGTCCAGATCGCAGAAGAGGACCGCGACGCCGGGGCCGTCGGGGTCCCGCGTGCGGCGGTCGACCGCGTGCTCGAGCCGGTTCAGCAGCAGCGTGCGGTTCGGCAGGCCGGTCAAGGCGTCGTGCAGCGCGAGGCGGGACATCGCCGCCGCGATACGGGCGTCGTTGAGCGCGGCGCTCACGTGGTCGGCCAGGAGGGTCAGCACCTCCTGCTCGCCCGCGGTGTAGCGGCGGTCGGGCGCGTGGCTCGCGACGACCAGGGCCCCGATCGGGCGCCCGTCCTCGTGGATCGGGGCGGCCATCGCGGCCGTGAGCTCCTCGCTGAGGAAGGCCGGCAGCGCACCCGCGAACGCCGCGTAGGGCGCCGCCACGACGAGGCGGTCCTCCGCGACCGCGTGGCCGCTGACCCCCACCCCCACGGGTCGTCGGCGCAACTGGTCGGCCAGCTCGCCGGAGATGCCGCGGTGGGCGCGCAGCACGAGCGTGGCCTCGTCGTCGGGATCCAGCAGGTAGAGCGCCGGCAGGGGGTCGCCCGTGATGTCCTCGGCGATCTCGACGACCTCGTCCAGGACACGCTGCAGCGGGACCCGGGTGGCGAGCAGGTGCTGCAGGCGGCTGACGCCCGAGAGCAGCCGGCGATGGCGGTGCAGCGCGCTGCGCAGCCGCCGGTTCTCCGCGAGGAGCGTCGCCGGGTCCCCGGGCGGGGCAGGTCGCCCGTCGCCCGCGGGAAGGTCGGTCACTCCCCGGTTCTCGACCAGGGCGCGCCGGGCTTGATCCCGGGTGGGTGCGCGCCGCTCGCGGCAGGACGCTCCCGGGGCGGGTGGTCAGTACGCTCGGCGCCTCGTGCCGGAACGTCCCCGCCCCCAGTTGCCCCTGCCACTGCGCGGCGTGAACTTCGCCACGCCCTTCGGCCGCCGGGCGGTCGTCGTCGGCGCCGGCTCGTTCGGGACGGCGGTGGCGGTGCTGCTCGCCCGCGGCGGGCTGCGCACGACGCTGCAGGCGCGGACCCCGGAGCAGGCCGAGCGCCTGGCCGAGGACCGCGAGAACGCCGTCTACCTGCCCGGCGTGGAGTTCCCGAAGGAGCTGCGGATCGAGCACGTCGGCGCCGGGCTCGCGCGCGCGGACTACGTCTTCCTCGGGGTTCCCTCGCGGGGCCTGCACGAGGTCATCGACGGGCTGGCCGCCGCCGGGCTGCCGCCCCGCGCGAAGCTCGTGTCGCTCGCCAAGGGCCTCGTGCCGCCGGACGGGATCGCGCCGACGGTGATGCTCGCCGAGGCGTTCGGCGCCGCGCGCGTCGGCTGCATCGGCGGCCCGGCGCACGCGCGGGAGATGGTGCACGAAGGCGCGGGTCTCGTCGCCGCCTCGGCCGACGAGGA
>JAOPZU010000304.1 GCA_025963955.1 Solirubrobacterales bacterium | reverse complement strand
AACGCCCGCGCCGCCGCGGACCGCGAGAACGTGGAGATCCTGAACTACTCGGTCATCTACAAGGCGATGGACGACCTCCGCGACGCGATGGAGGGCCTGCTGGATCCGGAGGAGGTCGAGGACGCCGTGGGCGAGGTCGAGGTCCGCGCGATCTTCCGTGCCTCGAAGATCGGCGTCATCGCCGGTTGCATGGTCACCTCGGGCAAGGTCACCCGTGGCGCGAAGCTGCGGCTGATCCGCGACGGCAAGGTCGTGACGGAGACCCGGATCGACTCGCTCAAGCGCTTCAACGACGACGTGCGCGAGGTCGCCACCGGCTTCGAGTGCGGCATCACGCTCGTGGGCACGCAGGACGTGCGCGAGGGCGACGTCTTCGAGGTGTTCGCCACGCGCAAGGTCGACCGCGTCCTGGCCAAGTAGCCAGGAGGGGATACGGTGGCAACCGACCGCATGCGGCGGGTGGACGAGGCGGTGCGCGAGGTGCTCAGCGCCTCGGTCACCACCGACCTCAAGGACCCGCGCATCGGCTTCGTCACCGTGACCGACGTCAAGACCAGCCCGGACCTGCGGCACGCTCGCGTCTACGTGAGCGTGCTCGGCACCCCGCTGGAGCAGGAGGCGTCGCTCGCGGGGCTGCAGTCCGCCCACGGGTTCCTGCAGGCCGGCCTGGCCCGGCAGCTGCGGATGAAGCACACGCCCGCGCTGACGTTCATCCTGGACGACACGGCCGAGAAGGCCCAGCGCGTCGAGCGGCTGGTGGCCGAGGACCGATGACGCAGGCGCAGTCGCGCGAGGCGACCCTGGCCGAGATCCGCCGGGGCGAGCGCTTCATCCTCGTCACGCACGAGCACCCGGACGGCGACGCGCTCGGCTCGCTCGTGGCCATGCACGAGATCCTTCTGGCTCTCGGCAAGGACTCGGTCATGTTCGTGGCGGCGGACGAGTTCCCGCTGCCGTACGAGTACCGCTTCTTCGTCTTCGACGGCCTCGTCTCGCAGGCGCCGCCGGACCTCGAGCAGCGCACCGTCATCTTCCTCGACTGCGGCAACATCGACCGCAACCCGCTGGACGAGGTCAAGGGCGAGGACGCGCGGATCGTCAACATCGACCATCACCACGACAACACGCGCTTCGGCACGATCGACCACGTCGTGGTCGAGGCCTCCTGCACCGCGGAGATCGTGTGGGACCTCATGCGCGAGCTCGGCGTCTCGCCGACGCCGACGATCGCGGACGCGCTGTACGTCGGTCTGGTCACCGACACCGGCAAGTTCATGTACGAGAACACCGGCACGCGCGCCCACGTCATGGCCGCCGAGCTGATCGCGGCCGGGGTCGACGTCAACGCGGTCTACCGGCGGCTGTACGAGGAGATGCCGTACTCCAAGCTCGAGCTGCTGGCCCTCGGGCTGTCCAACCTCTCGCGGCACGACGACGGCCGGCTCACCTTCACGATCCTGCACCGCTCGGACTTCGAGGCCGCGGACGCCGAGGAGAGCTACTCGGAGGGCGTCATCGACCACCTGCGCTCGGTGATGGGGACGAAGGTCGCGGCCGTCGCGCGCGAGCTGCTGGCGCCGGGCAACGACGTGGAGCCGATCCGCAAGAAGGTCTCCCTCCGGGCGACGGACGGCGAGGTCGACGTGTCGGTCATCGCCCGCGCGGGCGGGGGCGGCGGACACCGGCAGGCGGCCGGCTTCAACACCGAGCTGTCCGAGGACGAGCTCGTCGCCTTCCTGCGCGAGCAGGTCTCGCTGCAGCTCGGGCCGCTGACGCAGGTCTAGCGCGGCGCGCCGCGTCACCCCGGCTCTCGTCCCCATGGACCGCGTCCTGTTGATCGACAAGCCCGCCGGACGGACCTCCCACGACCTCGTCGCGCAGGTCCGCCGGGCCGTCGGCGGCCCGCGCAAGGGCCCCGGCGTCGTCCGGGTCGGGCACGCCGGGACGCTGGACCCGTTCGCCACCGGGCTGCTGATCGTGCTGACCGGCCGCGCGACGAAGGCGCAGTCGCTGTTCATGGGGCTGCGCAAGCGCTACGAGGTCGAGGCGCGCTTCGGCGCGGTCTCCTCGACCGGGGACACCGAGGGCGAGATCAGCGAGACGGGCGTCCTCCCTCCGCGACCCCTCGTCCTGCCGACCGGGCTCGTGCGCCAGCGGCCCCCGGTCTACAGCGCGGTGAAGATCGACGGCGAGCGCGCGTACGCCCGTGCGCGCCGCGGGGAGGAGGTGGACATGCCCGAGCGCGAGGTGACGGTGTACCGCTTCGACGAGCAGCCGGGGGACCGCTTCGTCATCGAGTGCTCCTCCGGGACCTACGTCCGCTCCCTGGTCGCCGACCTCGGGGACGCCTACTGCACCGCGCTGCGCCGAACCGCCATCGGGCCGTTCGACGTGTCGGCCGCGATCAAGCCGGAGGACCTGGAGGGCGCCATCCCGCTGGGCGACGCCCTCGCGCGCTTCCTGCCCGTCGTCGTGCTCGACGGAGTCGCGGTTGACCGGGCGGCGCACGGGGTGGCGGTGGAGGCCGCCACGGGCCTGGGCGACGGGGCGGTCCTGCTCCGGGACGAGGCCGGCCCGATCGCGCTGGCCGAGCCCCGGGGGGACGGGTTGCTCAAGCCCGTCGTAGGCTTCAGGAGCTGATGTCCGCCGCGATCGTCCCCCTCCCGCAGGTCACCGCCCGTCCGCGCCGGGTCGCCGTGGGCAGCTTCGACGGCGTCCACCGCGGGCACCGCGCCGTGATCGAGGGCGCGGACACCGTCCTGACCTTCGACCCGCACCCGGTCAGCGTCATCTCGCCGGCGGCCGCGCCCAAGCTGCTGACGACGCTCGAGCGCAAGGCGCAGCTCGTCGGGGAGCTCGGGGTGCAGGAGCTCGTCGTCATCCACTTCGACGAGACCTTCGCGCGGCAGACGGCGCAGGAGTTCGTCGACGAGGTCCTGGTCGAGACGCTCGCCGCGACCCACGTCTCGGTGGGCGAGAACTTCCGCTTCGGCCACAAGGCGGTCGGCGGGCCCGACCTGCTGCGCGCCGACAGCCGCTTCACCACCAACGAGGTGCCGCTGCTGGAGGTCGACGGGGAGATCATCAGCTCGAGCCACATCCGTGGGCTGGTCCTCGGTGGCGCGGTCGAGTACGCCGGGACGCTGCTCGGCTCGCCCTTCACGCTCATCGGGCCGGTCGTCGACGGCGAGAAGCGGGGGCGGACGCTCGGCTACCCGACGGCGAACCTCGTCCCGCAGGACGCGTACATCACGCCGGCGCACGGGGTCTACGCCTGTCGGGCGCGCACTGCCGACGGCTCCTGGCACGCCGCGGCGACGTCCATCGGGGTCCGCCCGCAGTTCGAGACGGGGCTCGGCGTGCTCGTCGAGGCGTTCCTGATCGACTTCGAGGGCGATCTCTACGGGCAGCCGCTGGAGCTCCAGTTCCTCAAGCGCCTGCGCGGCGAGAAGCGCTTTGCGAGCGTCGAGGCCCTGCTCGAGCAGATGGCACG
>JAOPZU010000295.1 GCA_025963955.1 Solirubrobacterales bacterium | reverse complement strand
GTCGGCGGCCGGGGCCGCCTTGCTCTTCAGCCAGGTGTTGAAATTCGCACCGGGGTAGACGTAGGCGCTCTGGCGCATCACCGCGTGCCCGAGGCCGCACAGCTCAGCGCAGACGATGGCGTAGGTGCCCTCGCGCTTCGGGGTGATGCGGTAGCTCGTGGTGACGCCCGGCACGGCGTCGATCTTCATCCGCATCGCAGGAATCCAGAAGTCGTGGATGACGTCCTTGGAGTGGACGTCGAACTTCACCGAGCGGTCGACCGGGAGGTAGAGCCGGGTCGTGTTCACCGGCTTGCCGTCGGTGCCGGTGTACTTGAACGTCCAGGCGAACTGCTCGCCGTAGACGTCGACCTTCAACTCGGACGCCGCGTTGGCCGGGGCCGCCTCGATGTCGTGGAGGACCGTCGCCGAGTAGCCGACCAGCACGAAGATGATGACCGCCGGGATCGTCGTCCAGATGACCTCGAGCTTCGTGCTGCCGTGGATGTTCGGGCCGTCGAGCTTCTCCTCGCCCGGCCGCTGGCGGAACTCCTTCACGGCGAAGAGCACGACCGTCACGACAAGGACGAAGACCGGGACGGCGAAGACCAGCATGAGGTCCCAGAGCCCGTCGATCTTCTCCGCCTGGGTCGAACCCTGCACCGGGAACCAGTCGATAAGGAGCCCGAGCCCGATGCCGATGGCCGAGGCGATGAACCCGGCCACGGCCATCTGCACGATCGTGCGACGGGGGGTGCGGGAGCGTGGGTCGACTGCCATTCGCCGACACTATCCGCACCCGGTGACGGAGGGCAACGGACTTTGCCCCTTCTTCACGCGGGTGACGAAGCGGGCGCGTCCCGACCACGCCCGGGCGGCGCAGTCGCAGGGTGAGGTCGAGCCTCAGGCCGCGTTGGCCACGAGTGCCTCGGCGGCCTCGCCGCGCCGGCCGGCGCGGTAGTCCGAGGGCGCCACGCCGTGGTGGCGGCGGAAGGCCTTCGCGAACTGCGCGGGCTGGCGGTAGCCGACGCGGTGCGCGACCTCGCGGACGGTCAGCCCGCGGTTCTGGAGCATCTCGGCCGCACGCTGCATCCGCACGGACGCGAGGTGCTCGCGGAACGTGGTGTCGCCGATCTCGGCGTAGGCCCGCTGCAACTGGCGGCGGGAGGACGCCACCCGGCGCGCGATGTCGTCGAGCGCGAGGTCGGAGGCGTACTCGACCTCGACGATCGCGATCGCGTCGTCAAGGAGGCTGGAGCGGTGACGGATCGTGGCAGGCCGTTGCATTCATCATCTCCTGCGCGAGGGACCCACCGAGTGGATGCCTCGCGGCGGCGGATGATAGCTCGACTTGGCGCATCGGCGCTCACATTCTGCGTGACCGCGGAGTAGATTGAGGCAATAGTTGCAATGTAGGCGACCGGGGGAGCAGGATGCAGGTTCGGGACGGAATGAGCACGGTGGTCCTCACGATCGGACCGGGGCACTCGCTGCGGGCGGCCGCGCGGCTGATGGCCGAGCGGAAGGTGGGGGCGGCCGTCGTCCTTGACCCGGACGGCAACGGGCCGGGGATCCTGACCGAGCGCGACGTCCTGGTGTCGGTCGGCCGCGGCGAGGATCCGGACGCCGAGCTCGTCGGGGCACACCTGACCTCGGACGTCGTCTTCGCCGCGCCGGACTGGCCGCTCGAGGAGGCCGCCGGCGCGATGGTGCGGGGTGGGTTCCGGCACCTCATCGTCACCGACGGCGGCGACATCGTCGGCGTGCTGTCGGTCCGCGACGTCGTCCGGATGTGGACGGGCGACGGCGCCTCCTGCGAGGTGTCGGCGGCCGCCGGGTAGCAGGACCGGGCGATTCGGAGGGTGGCCCGGCGACGGAGTCAGCCGGAGACGGTGAAGCCGGCCGTGCCGTCCAGGTCGACGGTGCGCTCCAGCGGATCGCCGTCGAGGAAGGCGGCGATCGTTCCCGCGTCCAGGCTCTTCGCGAAGGCGCGGTTGCCGTCCGCGTCCAGCACGGCCACGATGGCGATCGTCGCGGTCCCGGTGTGGTCGTAGATCGCGGTGTAGGTCTCGACCGCCGCGCCCGCCACTGGCGCTGTGGTGATCGCGCGGCGGGGTAGCGCGTCGACCTCGCCCTGGACGTCGATCGCGGCGAAAGGCTCCGCCGGCGGGTCGCTGGCCAGGACGGCGACCCCGTGCTTGGTCAGGTACCACCCGACCGCCGTGGCGAGCGCGGTCTCGCCCGTGCGGCCGCGCAGCCGGCCCACGAGCGTCGCGAGGCTCTGCATGACGTAGGCGTTGGCCGGGCCGCCGCCGAAGGTCAGCCCGCCGGTGACCGTGGGCTCCCGGGACCCGT
This sequence comes from Solirubrobacterales bacterium, assembly GCA_025963955.1. Lineage (GTDB taxonomy): Bacteria > Actinomycetota > Thermoleophilia > Solirubrobacterales > Solirubrobacteraceae > Paraconexibacter. The sequence continues at coordinate 657 of JAOPZU010000295.1, read as the reverse complement.
CCTCCAGGTCCACGCCGAGCTCGCGCGCGGCGATCTGCACGGCCGACGGGAAGCACGAGTACAGGTCCACGTGGTCGACGGCATCCACGTCGAGCCCGGCATGCCCGAGGGCTGCCCGGCCGCACGCGGCGATGGCAGGCGAGCGGTCCAGGTGCTCGCGCTCCCCGACGAACCAGTGGTCGTGGGCGCCGGCGGTGCTGCTGAGGAAGACCCACTGCTCCCGCGGGACGCCGGCGGCCTCCGCCGCCCCGGCCGAGCACAGGACGAGCGCGGCGGCCTGATCGACCTGGATGTTCGCGTTCATGAGCTTCGTGTACGGCGCGGAGACCTGCCGGTTGCCGGGCGAAGCGTTGGCGATCGCCGTCGCGTCCGGCGCGTCGCGCGTCCACGCGTGGGGGTTGTCCGCCGCGACCCGGGCGAAGCGCGCCCACAGGTGCCCGAGGCGCTCCTGGTGTTCCTCGCGTGTGCGGCCCTCCGAGCGGCGTAGGGCCTGCTCGAAAAGCGGGTACCAGAAGACCGGGGCGATCAGCCCCGCCGCGAGCTCCGCGGGGTGCCCGGGCTCGCGGTCCTCGCCGACGATTCGTGTGGGGGTCGTACCCTCCGGCTGGGTCGGCCAGCCCGTCTCCCCGCCGCTCTTGACGGCCTGCATGAACGGCG